>JAGXST010000281.1 GCA_018335555.1 Actinomycetota bacterium
CCGCGCTCCGCCGCGCTCGGCGATGTCGGCGGCCGCCCGCGCGGTCGACGCCGACACGACGCGTTCGGCGCCGGGCAGGTTGTTCGACAGCCATCGACGGCACGCGGACAGCGCGATCGGGTGCGAGTGCACCTCGGCGACCTCGTCGAGCGTGAGCTCGCCGACCCCGGCCGCCACCAGCGAGACCGGCAACTCGAGTTCGCCGTGCACGAGCAGGTCGGTGTCGAAGGCGAGCGCGTCCAGCGTGGCCGTGACCGAACCTTCGAGCGTGTTCTCGATGGGGACCACACCACGGTCGGCTTCGCCGGCTTCGACCGCACGCAGCACCTCGATGACGTCGCCGCAGGCCAGCAACTGCTCCGCCGCGGGATCAATGCGCCCCGAGCCCGAGGCGACGTCGCCGACGACGAATCGGGCGGCGGTCTCGGTGAAGGTGCCTTCGGGTCCGAGATAGGCGATGCGGTCGGTCACGAGCGGTTCCTCGGCAGGTGGCGTCAGGAGGCGTTGCGGCGCCTGCGGCGCCCGGCCGGGGCGGTCGCGGCAGGCCGTCCCTCGGCGGCCACCGTGATGGCCTGCTCCTCCTCGGATGACAGGTGGTGCTGGCTGCCGCCGCCGACGATCGGCTTGGCGTAGCAGCGCGTCTCGGTGCGCCCGTTGATCGCGGACACGATCACGCCGTCGCCGCGTTCGTCGAGCAGCGCAGCCGAGAACGACAGGGCACCGCCCATGTCCTCGAAGGCGTCGTAGCGCACGACACCGACCCGGGACACCGTCGAGCGCAGCAGTTCGCGCAGGTGCTCGGAGTCGCCATGGAGGGTGACGAGGTCCCGGCGGACGGCGTCCAGCCCACCGTCGATCCGCCCCAGCGCACTGACGATGTCCTCACCTGAGGCGAGATCGAACGCGCGCCGCTGGTCGCGGCGCAGCGAGCGCAGGCGCAGCGCCAACACGACCACGATGACGAGCAACAGAACGCCGAGCGCGGCACTACCCAGTGCCAGCCACATGACGGCTTGCGCGTCCAGCTCGATCATCGACCCCTCGGCGGGTGGTGTACGGCGGTGCACGGCCGGCCGACGACCGACCGGTCCAGCGTAGCGGTGGAGGGGTGACGTCCCGGCGCGGGGCGAAGTGCGGATTTCGTCCGGGTAGCCGCGCCGTCCGCGCACGGTCCGCGCGCGCTGGGGCGGCCCGCGGTCATACGCCGGGTGAACCGCCACTTAGACTCCGCGCGACCTACTTGGGACTGCAGGGGAGCAACCACGTGTCTGCCCGCATGCGCGCCGTCGTGCTCGCACTGCTCGCGGTGGCTGCCGTCGCCACGACGGCCGGTGCTGCCATCGCCTCCACACCCCCCGACGCAGGCGGGGACCTCGTCCTCGCCCAGGGCGGCGAGACCGTCCGTGGCGTCCTCCGCGACGGCGAGGGAGAACCGGTCCCCGACGTCGCCATCTCCGTCGCGACTCCCGACGGCGAGGTCGTCGGCGAGACCGCGACCGACGCGGACGGTGCCTGGGAGGTCGGCCTGCCCGCACCCGGCGACTACGTGGTCACCCTCGACGCCGAGACACTGCCCGAAGGGGTCGACCTGCGCGATGCCGATCGCAACCCGCTCGAGGTCACCGTCCGCAGCGCCCAGAACCGCACCCTGATCTTCGCGCTCGGCGAGGGCGCGGGTGGGTCGAGGTTCCTGAACAGCTTCCTGGCCCAGGCGGTCTCGGGACTGCGGTTCGGGCTGATCATCGCGATCACGGCGATCGGCCTGTCGCTGATCTTCGGCACGACCGGCCTGGTCAACTTCGCGCACGGTGAACTGGTCGCCCTCGGGGCCATCATCGCGTTCTTCTTCAACGCGCCGGCGTCGGTCGGCGGTTTCGGGCTCACGCTGATCCTGGCCGGCCTCATCGCGACGGTGCTGTCCGCCGCGGCCGGTGGGGCGATCGAACTCGGGTTGTGGCGGCCACTGCGGAAGCGGCGGACCGGCCTGATCCAGATGCTGGTCATCTCGATCGGGCTCGCCCTGCTCCTGCGCAACGCCCTGCAGGTCTGGTTCGGGGGCGGCAGCCGCCCCTACTACGACTACACGATCCAGCAGTCGCTGGTGTTCGGGCCCATCCGGATCACCCCCCGCGACCTCATCGTGATGGCGCTCGCGACGATCGTGCTCGTCGGCGTCGCCACGATGCTGCAGCGCACACGCATCGGCAAGGCCATGCGGGCCGTGTCGGACAACCGCGACCTCGCCGAGTCGTCGGGCATCGACGTCCAGCGCGTCATCCTCATCATCTGGGTCATCGGCGGCGGGCTCGCCGGCTTCGGTGGGGTGCTGGCCGGCGTGGTCGAGAACGTCAGCTACCTGATGGGCTTCCGCCTGCTGCTGCTGATGTTCGCCGGCGTCATCCTCGGCGGTCTCGGTACGGCCTACGGCGCGATGTTCGGCTCGATCGTCGTCGGGCTGATCACCGAACTGTCCACGCTGTGGTTCTCGACCGAACTGAAGTACGTGTGGGCGCTCGGGGTCCTGATCCTGATCCTGCTCGTCAGACCGCAGGGCCTGCTCGGTCGTGCAGAGAGGATCGGCTGATGGACGTCGACTTCACCCGCGTCCTCGTCGATGGTCTGCGCACCGGTCTCGGTCCGGTGGCCGCCGTCTACGCCCTGGCCGCGATCGGCCTCAACGTCCACTACGGCTACACGGGACTGCTCAACTTCGGCCAGGTCGGGTTCATGCTCGTCGGTGCCTACGGCATGGGCATCGCCGTGTCGATCCACTCCCTGCCGCTGTGGCTGGGCATCATCCTCGGCATGCTGGCTGCCGTCGCGCTCGCACTGCTGCTCGGGTTCCCGACGCTGCGCCTGCGCGCCGACTATCTCGCGATCTGCACCATCGCCGCCGCCGAGATCCTGCGGTTCGTGTTCCGGTCGAGCCCGATGGCCGAGGTGACCGGTGGTGCCTTCGGGATCCCGAGCCAGGTCGGCGGCTCGGGGTTCTCCTCCGGCTTCTACCGGCTCAACCCGATCCCCGAGGGCGCCTACGGCATCGGCCCGGTCATGTTCTCCCACACCCGGCTGTGGATGATGCTGGTGGCGTGGCTGCTGGTCGCGTTGGCCGTCGTACTCGTGTGGGCACTGATGCGCTCGCCGTGGGGCCGGGTCATCAAGTCCATCCGCGAGGACGAGGACGCGGCGCGGGCACTGGGCAAGAACGTGTTCGCCTACAAGATGCAGAGTCTGGTGCTCGGCGGTGTGCTCGGCGGTGTCGCCGGCATCGTGCTGGTGATGAACCAGGGCGCCATGACACCCGACCAGTTCCTGCCACAGCTGACCTTCTTCGCCTACACCGTCCTGCTGCTCGGCGGCGCCGCCACCGTCGTCGGCCCGGTGCTCGGCAGCATCCTGTTCTGGTTCATCCTGCAGGCGATGGACAGCCTGCTGCGCCAGACCGGGTTCGGCAGCGCGGCGCTCGGGGCGGTGCGGCTCGCCTTCGTCGGCCTGATCCTGATCCTGCTGATGGCCTTCCGGCCGCAGGGGTTGCTCGGGAACAAGCAGGAGATGATGCTCGATGCCTGAGACCCCAGCCGCCCGCGTGCTCGCCGACGTCGAGCCGCGTCCCGGCGTCCCCAAGCCCGACCCGATCCTGGTCGTCGACAGCGTCGTGCGCAGGTTCGGCGGCCTCAAGGCCGTCGACGTCGAGCACCTCGAGATCCAACGCGGCGCGATCACGTCGCTGATCGGCCCGAACGGCGCCGGCAAGACCACCTTCTTCAACCTCATGACCGGTTTCGACCGACCCGACCATGGCTCGTGGAGCTTCGACGGCCACGACCTGTCCCGCGTCCCGGCCCACCAGGTGGCGAACTACGGGATGGTCCGCACGTTCCAGCTCACCAAGGCGCTGACGCGCCTGACGGTGATCGAGAACATGAAGCTCGGGGCGACGAGCCAGCGCGGCGAGAGGTTCCTGCCGTCGCTGTGGCCGGGCGTGTGGCGATCCCAGGAACGCGAGATCGAGGCGCGGGCAGACGAACTGCTGGCGCGGTTCCGGATGGACCACATGCGCGGCGAACTCGGCGGCACGCTGTCGGGTGGGCAACGCAAGCTGCTCGAGATGGCGCGCGCCCTGATGGTCGACCCTGCCATGGTGATGCTCGACGAGCCGATGGCCGGCGTGAACCCGGCACTGACGCAGTCGTTGCTGCAACACGTCAAGGACCTGCCTGGGTTCGGCAAGACCGTGCTGTTCGTCGAGCACGACATGGACGTGGTGATGGACATCAGCGACTGGGTGGTCGTGATGGCCCAGGGACGCATCATCTCCGAGGGGCCGCCGGCGGCGGTGGCCAAGGACCAGGCGGTCATCGACGCCTACCTCGGTGCCGACCACGGCGACGAGAGCCGCTTCACGCCGGTGTCGTTCGAGGCCAGTGCGGCGGCCGCCCGCCGGCACGACCAGGAGGAGTCGGCGTGAGCGAGCCGCTGCTGATCGCCGAGGACGTCACGGCGGGCTATCTGCCCGGCATCGACATCCTGTCCGGCTGCAACCTGACCCTGGCGCAGGGGGAGTTCGTCGGGATCATCGGTCCGAACGGTGCCGGCAAGTCGACGCTGCTCAAGTCGTTGTTCGGCCTCGTCGACGTGCGCTCCGGCTCGGTCCGCCTGCGCGGGCACGACATCACCAACGCACCTGCCAACCGTCTGGTCGCCCAGGGTGTCGGCTACGTGCCGCAGACCAACAACGTCTTCCCGAGCCTCACCATCGAGGAGAACCTCGAGATGGGGCTCTACCTCAAGCCGAAGGAGTTTCGCGAGCGCTTCACTTTCGTCGCCGAGCTGTTCCCGCTGCTCTCCGACCGCCGCCGCCAGCGGGCGGGTGGGCTCTCCGGCGGCGAACGCCAGATGGTGGCCATGGGGCGGGCGCTGATGATGCAGCCGTCGGTGCTGCTGCTCGACGAACCCTCTGCCGGGCTGTCCCCGGCGCTGCAGGACGAGGCGTTCCTGCGTGCGCGCGAGATCAACGCGACGGGCGTCTCGATCGTGATGGTCGAGCAGAACGCCCGGCGCTGCCTGCAGATCTGCCACCGGGGATACGTGCTCGACCAGGGCCGCAACGCCTACACCGGCAACGGCCAGGAACTCCTGCACGATCCCAAGGTGATCGAGCTCTACCTCGGCACACTGGCCGGCGCGCAGGACTGAGTGGTTCGGCGCGGACGGCCGGCCGGTTTGGGCGGTGACCGCTGGGCGGTCAGACGCACGTCCACAAGTTGCACCGCGAACGAAGAGGGGAAGCAAGCCCCCCCAGACTCGTTCGAGGAGCAACCGATGAAGTACCGACTGCTCGCCGCCTCCGCGGCAGCAACGCTCGTACTCGCCCCCACCGCCGCCTTCGCCGCCGACCACGACATGGCCGAGGTCGTCGCCGTCCACGGCATCCCGCAGAGCGTCTTCGACACACTCGGCGCCGACTCGACCGCCGTCGACGTCTACGTCGCCGGCAGCTACGACGCACCGCTGACCACGTTCGAGTTCGGTGACACCGGCACGCTGCAGGTCCCGCCCGGCGCCTACGACCTCGAGGTGTTCCCGGCCGGCGCCGACACCAGCGGCGACGCCGTGCTCACCCTCACCACCCCCGAACTCGGCGCCGGCATGAGCGCCTCCGTCGTCGCCCAGTTGAACGAGGCCGGCGACACCCCCTCGCTCAACGCCTACGTCAACCAGACCGACGCGACCGGCATCCAGGTGTTCCACGCCGCCGCGTTCGGACCGGTCGACATCATCGCCGGTGGCGAGGTCGCATTGGCCGGAGCCGCCAACGGTGACACCGCCCGCATCGACGTCCCCGGCGGCACCACGGTGCCCGGCGTGGGCGTCGCACCCGCCGGTGGTGACGTCGCGCTCGAGATCGGCGACGTGACCGTGCCCGCCGACACCCTCGTACTCGCCTACGCCATCGGCTCGGCGGACGACGGTTCGCTGCAGGTCGTCACCGCGACGACGACGGCCATGGACGCCTCGGACGGCGGGGACACCGCCGACGAGGACGGCGAGGACACCGCCGGCATGCCGACCCGCGTCGACGCAGGCTCGGCCGGCCTGGCCGCGCCGGGGACCGACCTCGGCATGCTCGCCCTGCTCCTGGCCGGTGCCGCGCTGCTGTTCGCACCGGTCGCCGCCACGGTGGCCCGCCGCCGTCGCTGAGCAGACCGCTCCCGTCCGGGGAGGAGGGCCGACCGGCCCTCCTCCCCGTCGGCATGTCCGTCGACGCTGGATGCGCGCCTCCGCGGCGGCCGGCGTGTTGCTGATCGTGGCCGCCCTGAGCGGTGGCATCTCGGCGGACCCGGTCCCGACGCTGGGCGCCGTGCCGGAGGCGGCGAGGTCCACGGACGTGGGCCGGGCACCGACGCCGGCCCGCAGCCGACCGGCGCCGCCGACGACGCGGCGCCAGGCGTCGCCGGCGGCCGTCGACGTCACGCCGAGTGTGCTGCCACCGCCACAGCGGCTCCGCGTCCCGGCGCTCGACGTCAGCGCGCGCGTCGTACCGGTCGCTCTCACGGCCGACGGCGCGATGGAACTGCCCGACGACGTCAGCGAGGTCGGCTGGTTCTCGCCCGGCCCCGTCCCGGGCCAGTCGGGCTCGGCGGTGCTGGCCGGCCACGTGGACTCCCGCGAGCAGGGCCGTGGCGCCCTGTTCGATCTCCCCGACCTCGTGCCGGGTGACACCGTCGAGGTCGATGCGGGCGAGGACGGCACGACGACCTGGCGCGTGGTCGGCCGCGCGGCCTATCCCAAGGACACGCTGCCGATCGCGGAGCTGTTCCGCCGCGACGGGCCGGCGCGCCTGGTGCTGATCACCTGCGGCGGGGAGTTCGACCCGGCCACGGGTCACTACGACGACAACGTCGTGGTCGTGGCCGAGCCGGCCTGACGGGACCCCCGATGTCCAGCCGACGGCGAGGGCCCCGCCGAGTGGCGGGG
>JAGXST010000282.1 GCA_018335555.1 Actinomycetota bacterium
CGGCATCCGGTCCCGTCACCGTGTCGGGTCCGTCCGGTTCTGCAGCGTGGCCGCCCGGCTCAACGATCGGCGTCCCCCGCTCTCGAGGCTTCGACATGCGTCATCCGTGGTGGCCCCAGCAGAAAGCCTATCCCCCAGGCCAGATGCATCGTCCCGAGAGCGAGCGCCACCTTCGGCACCAGGTGCATCGCCGGCACGAACGGCGCGGCGGCGACGATCAGCGCCGCTGCGTAGGTCGCCAGCGCCAGGCCGAACACCATCCACCATCCGGTCAGCGCGGACAGGGCGAACGCCACGGCCAGGCCGAGGACCAGCGTCGGTGCGGCCAACTGGCGCAGGCTCAACGAGCCCTGGTGGGTGCGGCCGGTCAGCCGCCGCCACCGGCCGTACTGCAGGTACTGCGACGCCAGGCCGCGCACGGAGTCCCGCGGGCGGTACTCGACGGCCAGTTCCGGGTCGAACCAGACCTCGTGGCCCGCAGCCCGCAGACGCACGTTGAGTTCGGCGTCCTGGTTGCGGGTGAAGCGGGCGTCGTAGTGGCCGACCGCGTCGAGCGCTGCCCGCCGGAACACGCCGAGGTAGACCGTGTCGACCGGGCCCTCCGCCCCACCGGTCCGGTAGGTGGCGCCGCCCGCACCGGCGGGCGAGACCATCGCGACCGCCACGGCGCGGGCGAACCCCTGCTCGGCCACGGGCACCTGGCGACCGCCGACGTTCGCGGCGCCGGTGCGACGCAGGGTCTGTACCGCCCGGGCGACGTAGCCGTCCGGCAGCACCGCGTGGGCGTCGAGGCGCACGACCACCTCGGCGCTGCTGGCGGCGATCGCGGCATTGAGCGCGTCCGGCGTGCGTCCGGACGGGTTGTCGACCACGCGCAGCCGGGGGTCGCCGTCCGCCGCCTCGATCGCGGCGCGGGCGGTCGCCGCGTCGCCGGCGGCGACCACCACCTCGGCGACGAGGTCCTGCGACAGCGCCGAGGCGACCGCGCGACCGATCGCACCACCGGCATGCAGGGCCGGGACGACGACGGCGGCCGTGGCGTCGTCAGGCAGCGGGGGCAGCGTCGCCGGGCTCATGCCGCGTCTCCGGCCCAGTCGCGCAACTGCGCCACGAACGCCGGTGCGACGGCGTCCCAGGCGAGGTGGGCCGCCACGTGGGCGCGACCGGCCGCACCGAGCGCCGCGCACCGGTCGCGATCGGCCGCGAGCTCGCCGATCGTGGCGGCCACGGCGTCGACGTCACCGAACGGGACCACCATCCCACCGCCGGATGTCTCGACCAGCTCCTTCGCGAGCGGCAGCGGCGTGGTGATCGCGGGAACCCCGACGCCGAGGTACTCGACCACCTTGGTCGGCATCGATCCGCGGTAGTTGGGGACGTCGTGCAGCAGGCTGAGCCCGGCGATCGCGCCGGCCACCACCTCGAGCGCCCGCTCGTTGGGCTGGTAGCCGTGCCAGGTGAGCTCGCCGCGCCCCTCGGCCACCCGCAGCATCTGCTCGACCTCGTGGTCCGCTGCGCCGACGACCTCGAGGTGCGGTCCACCGGCCCGGTGGAGGCGCTGGGCCAGCGCCACCAGTTCCGTCGCGCCGCGGTAACGCGACACGCGCCCGACGTACACGACGCGGTCGTGGGTGCCGGCCGGCGGCAGGTCGCGGCCGGGCAGCCAGGGCAGGTTCGGCACGACGGGATGCAGCCGGGAGAACCGCTGCTGGTAGTCGGTCTCGGCCAGCACCAGGTGGAGGTTGCGCTCCGCCCAGGCCTCCAGGGCGCGTGCCGACCTCGCCGCCACGGGACGCAGCACCGCCGGTACCCAGGCACGGTCGGGCAGGCTGCCGACGAGGTCCTCGTGGACGTCGAGGACGACCGGCGGCAGGCGACGCAGCCCGACGGTCGCCACCACGAGTTCCGGGTCGTGCAGCAGCACGAGATCGTGGCTGCGCGGCGAGACCGAGCGCAGCAGGCGACGGGCGGCGCGCAACGCGGCCAGACGTCGGCGCCCCACCGCACGGGGCAGGTCGAGGGTGGCCACCCCGTCGGCCACCTCACCCGGATCGGTGCCGGTCGCCGACCACGGGGCGGCGTAGGTCACCTCGATGTCGGCGCCCACCATCGCCCGGATCTGGCGGTGGTGGATGCGGGCGTCGAGCGGCGTGTGGACGACGGTGACCACCAGCACGCGCATGGCCGTCATCGGATCACGCTGATGGACCGCGACTACAGGGCGTGGACGTTGTCGGCGACGATCCCGCGGCGGCGGTAGATCCCGCGCGTGTCGAAGACGATGTCCACCTGCTGCGCGACGGCCTCGTAGTCGACGTCGTCGTGGTCGGTGAGCACGACCGCCATGTCCCAACCCGACAGGTCGGCGTCGTTCTCCAGGGCGTGCAGGCCGTGGCGTGCGAGGCGGTCGGTCGGGACGTGGACGTCCAGCACACCCACCTCGGCGCCGCGACGCTCGAGCAGCTTGAGCACGTCCATCGACGGCGACTCGCGGTCGTCGCCGATGTTCTTCTTGTAGGCGGCGCCGAGCCCGACGATGCGGCTGGCCTTGAGGGCCTTGCCCGCGTTGTTGAGCAGTTCGGTGATCCGCCCGACCACGTAGTCGGGCATGTGGATGTTGACGTCCTCGGCGAGGTCGATGAACCGGGTCGCCACCCGCAGTTCGCGGGCGCGCCAGGCCAGGAACTGCGGGTCCAGCGGGATGCAGTGGCCGCCGACGCCCGGCCCCGGGTAGAAGGCCTGGAACCCGAACGGCTTGGTCGCCGCGGCGTCGACGACCTCCCAGATGTCGATGTCGAACACGTTGGCGACCTGGGCCAACTCGTTGATCATCGCGATGTTGACCGCGCGGTAGGTGTTCTCGAGCAGCTTGGTCAGCTCGGCCGCGCGCGCGGACGAGACGGCGTGCACGTTCTCGACCAGCCGGCGGTACGCGGCGACGGCGACCTCGGTCGAGACCTCGGAGACGCCACCGACGACCTTGGGGATCTGGTGGGTGTGCAACTCGTTGCCCGGGTCGACCCGCTCGGGCGAGAACGCCACGAACGCGTCCACGTCGAGGGTCAGGCCGGCCTTCTCGATCGCCGGGATGAGGTAGTCCTCGGTCGTACCCGGGTAGGTCGTCGACTCCAGCGTCACCAGTTGCCCCGGCCGCGCGACGCGGGCGACGGTCTCGGCGGCTGCCTCGATGAAGGACATGTCGGGTTGGCGGTTGCGACCCAGCGGGGAGGGCACGGCGATGAACAGCGTGTCCGCCTCGGACAGGTCGGCCTCGTCGGCCGTGAACCGCGCCCCGCCGTCGAGCGCCTCGCGCAGTTCGGGGTCGGTGACGTCCTCGACGTAGCTCGAACCGCTGTTGAGCAGGTCGACCTTCTCCTGCAAGACGTCGAAGCCGATCACCTTCAGGCCACGGCTCGCGGCGGTGACCGCCAGCGGCAGACCGACGTAGCCGAGTCCGATGACACCGACGGTCCAGTCCTGGGTCTCGAACTCCACGGCGCGAGGGTGCATGATCGGTCGACTTTCACCACGTGTGTGCCGGCACGCGAGACGGTCCGGCGGGACAGGCGACCGAGGATAGTGCGCCGCCGCCCCGGTCACGACGGAGCGCTGACCCGTTCCTCCGTGACGAGCAGGTCGGCGCCACGCATCAGCAGCGACGCCATCGCGCCTCGGGTGACCGGTGCGTCCGGCGTGTAGTTGTAGCCGCCGGTGCCCCCGATCACGCCCTGGTGGGCGAGGCGGTCGATGTTGGCCTCGTGCGCGGCGATGTGGTTGTCGTCGATGAAGGTGTCACGCGCCGCCGGGATCTCGGCCCCGCGGCTGTAGGCCAGGGCACGGGCAAGCATCGACGCCGTCTGCCCGCGGGTCACCGACCCGTTGGGGTTGTAGGTGGTGGCCGTGGTGCCGCCGATGACCCCGGCCGCGGCCAGGCGCGAGATCGCGCGCTCGTGCGTGGTCCCGGTGACGACGTCGGTGAAGGGATTGTTCGCCGAGCCCGGGAGTGCGACGCCGTCACCGCGATCGGCGATGTCGTCGAGGAAGCGCGCCAGGAACGACGCCATCTGCTGCCGGGTGACCGTGCCGTTGGGGCTGAACCGGCCCGGCTCGGTACCCGAGGTGACGCCCCACCAGGCGAGGCACTCGATCGACGCGGCGTGGGTGGTGCCGCCGATGTCGTCGAAGCCGCCATTGGGGACGCGGCCGGACGGGCAGGCGGCGGCGGTCGTGCGCGACGTCGGCGGCAGCGGGGCGTAGACGAACAGCGCGCTCGAGTGGCCACGGCCCGGGTCGCTCGGACGATTCGAGACGCTGCCGTTGACGGCCATGGTGGTCGAGCCGCCGCCGTCGATGGCCACCGCGTCGACCGCACCGAGCGCCTGCATGATGCGGCCCAGTTCGTGCAGGGTGACGCCGTCACCGGCGCCGACCGAGGTCTCGTCGATGGTGACCATGATGCTGCGGCCGTCGTCGAGCCTGCCGACGGCCGTGCGCGCACGGCGGCTGGATGCGTGGTTGACGCCCTGGTCGGCGTGGGAGGCGCCCGACGGGACCGAGCCGTTCTTGACGATCAGGCCGGCACCGGCGATGGCGCCGCGCAGATCGGCCCAGTCCGAGGCGGGACCGGCGGTCAACGGGCTGACGACGCTCGTGACGCCGACCACGGTGCCGTAGGGGGCCGAGGCGAGCGGGTTGCCGTCGGCCACCACGATCGACGTGGTGCCGGCCGAGACGGTGTGGGTGCTCGGCTGGTCGCCCGCGGCGCGACGGCTGAGGATCGCACCCTGGACGCGCCCGGAGGTGCCCATCGGTAGTTCCTCGACCACCACGACCGTGTGCTGGGCCGGGATCGGGAAGGCGCGTCCGTAGTGGCGGTCGTAGATGACCGGGCTGGTCGTGGTCACCGGCTGACGGTTGAGGTCGGCCACGGGCATGTTCTCGACCGGGCCGGCGGTGCTCTCGAAGTCGAGGTGCAGGACGACGTTGAGCTTGTCGCCGATGATCCGGCCGCTCTGTTGGATACCGAGCGCGGCACGCGGCTGCCGGATGCCGCTGGGCAGGCCGATCGCGTGGGTGGCGACCAGGCGGCTGTCCTGGACGTGCAGGCCGTTGGGGTTGCCGTTGGGCCGGGCGATGAAGTAGCCGCCGTTGACGCCGGCGATCGCGCCCTTGGCGTACTCCGAGCGGATCATCTGCGGCATCGTCTGAAGGCCGGTCGCGGTGCCTGCCGCCAGGCGCGGCTGCAGCCGCAGGTCGCTGGCGTCACGGAAGCGCAGCGCCTGTCCCCGGATGCGTCGACCGTCGAGGGTGATGTCGAGCCGTTGGTGCGACAAGCCGCCCAGCACCCGCTGGGTGTTGGACGTCTTCACCTCGAGGGCGGCGTGCGCGGGACCGGTCGGCACCAGCGTCGCGGCGAAGGCGAGCAGCAGCACGGCCACCGTCGACCGCAGGCTGCGGCCGGGCGTCAGGGCGAGCGCGCCGTGGCGGCCACGCATGGTGAGGTCGAGCATGTTGGTGGGTCCCCGTTTGAAGTACACCGGCCGTACGGCCATGGCGACCGCGACGGTACCCAGACCGTCGACCGCAACTCAGGTGGGCCAAACGTCCCACGCGCCCCCCGCACGAGCGGAACTTTTCAGAGGGCGCCGAGGTCGTGGTAGATCCTGGCGTAGCGGGCGCCGTTGGCGGCCCAGGTGCGGTCGGCGACGACGCGTTCGCGGGCGGCGGCGCCGAGGCGGGCGCGGGTGCCCGGGTCGTCGAGCAGCGGTTCGACCACGTCGGCGAGCCCCTCGGGGTCCTCGGCGGGGAAGGTGCGGCCGGTGACGCCCTCCTCGACCATCTCGGCCAGGGCGGGGAGGTCGCTGACCACGACGCAGCGCTCGAGCGCCATCGCCTCGACCGGCTTGAGCGGGGTGACGTTGCGGCACACCCGTTCGTCGCGGCGCGGCACGACGAACACGTCGATGGCCTCGTACCAGCCGCGGATCTCGTGGTGGGGGACCCGACCGGTGAAGCTGGCACGATCGCCGAGGCCGAGGTCGGCCGCCTCGCGTTCCCAGCCGGCACGTGCCGTCCCGTCGCCGACCACCACCACCGCCACGTCGTGGCCGCGGTCGAGCAGGTGCCGCGTGGCCCGCAGCAGCACCTCGACGCCCTCGTAGGGCACCAGCGACGAGATGTAGCCCAGCAGCACGCGGCCGGCGGGCAGGCCGAGGCGGTCGCGGATCGGGCCGCCACGCCCGGCGGGGGCGAACACGTCGGTGTCGACCGCGTTCGGGACCACGGTGATCGTGTCCGCGGCGACCCCGCGGCTGACCAGGTCGTCCTTCATCGCCTCGCCGAGGGTGACGACGTGGTCGGCCTGCGCCGCGCACCAGCCCTCGGTGTCGCGCATCAGGCGGTAGCGGTCGACCTGTTCGAGGCCCGGGACGCCGGCGTGGCGGGACAACCAGGTCTCCTCGAGGAAACCGCGGACCTCGTACACGACGGGGACGTCCAGGGCCCGGCCGAGTGCCAGGCAGACCTGGGCGTTGTCGTACGGCGTGGTCGGGTGGAGCACGGCCGGGTGGAGGCCGGCGACGATCGGGCCGGTGCGCTCGACCGACCGCTCGACCCGTTCGGCGGTGCCGAACACGGTGTCGCCGCCGGGGTCGGGCACGTGCACGTACGGGATCCCGTCGACCACGTCGCGGTCAGGTGCTTCACCAAAACCCTGGCGCCAGGGGAAGCCGAGCTTGGTGACCATCACCGGGTCGACGCCGTGGTCACGTTGCGCCAAGGCGATGCGGTGGGCCCGCAGCGTGTAGCCGGCCTGCACCTGGGGCAACGAGTTGTTGAGCAGGTGGACGGCGCGACCGACCTGCGGGGTCGACGCGGGCAGCCCGGTGACCGTCGGCAGCCAGCCGGGTTCGAGCGCGCGCACGTCCTCGGCGACGCGGTGCAGGGTGCGCTGGGTGGTCGGCCGGGGGTCGGCGGCCATCGCGGCGGCCAACTCGTCGCGCGCGGCGACCCAGTGGCCCGCACGCCAGCGGATGCGGCCGCGCACCCGCTGGACCCGGGCGACGTCGGGTAGCGGGTCGACCAGCGCCAGGCCCGGGTGGGGCCGCTCCACCTCGGCGAGCCACCCGGCGACCGTCAGCCGGCCGGCCGCGGTCAGCTTCGGGCCCCGGTCCTGCGCGACCGCGACGGCCTGGTCGCGGGCACCGGCGAGATCGAGCGCGACCAGTTGCAGCAGCAGCGGCCAGCCCGCACGCGGTGCCACGACCGCCAGCGCCCGGCCGAGCAGTCGGAACGGCACCACCAGCCGTCCGCGGGCGGCCGCGGGCAGCATGCCGAGCACGCGCACCAGGACGTGGGCGGGCTCGTCGCGGACCCGGGTGGTCACCAGCGTCAACGCCCCGACCGGATCCTTCGCGGCGCGACGGACCAACGACCGGAGCAGGCGGCCGAGTGACATCGGAATCCTTGACGCTTGAGCGAGTTGTGTGGGGACTACCAAGGTCTTGCGACACGTAGCAGAACCTTGTCACGGGTAGTCTGCCAGCCGGCCACCACCCCACCGATCCCCGGACCCCTCCTCATGTCTCGTACCGTCGCGCACGTCGTCGGCGCCCGCCCCAACTTCATGAAGATGGCGCCGGTGTTCGACGCCCTCGCGGCGCTCGACCAGCCGCAGTTGCTGATCCACACCGGGCAGCACTACGACGAGAAGATGTCCGACATCTTCTTCCGCGAACTCGGCATCCCCGAGCCCGACGTCAACCTCGGGGTCGGATCCGGTTCGCACGCGACGCAGACCGCGGCGCTGATGACCGGACTCGAGGCGACCGTGCTCGAGCACGAGCCGGCCGCCATGGTGGTCTACGGCGACGTCAACTCCACGATCGCGGCGGCCCTGGTGTGCGCCAAGCTCGGCATCCCGGTCGTCCACGTCGAGGCGGGCCTGCGCTCGTTCGACAACACCATGCCCGAAGAGATCAACCGGCGGGTCACCGACGTGCTGGCCGACCTGCTGCTGGTCACCTCCCCCGAGGCGTACGGCCACCTCGCCGACGAGGGCCTCGACGTCGACAAGGTCCGCCTGGTCGGCAACCCGATGATCGACACGCTGCTCAAGCACCGGGCACGGTTCGACGCGGCGCCGGTCAAGGCCGCGGCGGGGCTGCCCGACCGCGTCGCGGTGTCCACGCTGCACCGGCCGGCCAACGTCGACGACCCGGTCGTCGCCCAGCAGATCGTCGACGCGCTCAAGCAGGTCGCCAAGTCCATCGACGTCGCGATTCCGCTGCACCCGCGCGGCCGCCAGCGCCTGGCCGACCTCGGCCTGGTGTCGGGCGATGGCATCCACGTGATCGACCCGCTCGGCTACGTCGACTTCGTCTCGCTGGTCTCGGGCGCCGATCTCGTCATCACCGACTCGGGCGGCGTGCAGGAGGAGACCACCATCCTCGAGGTGCCCTGCCTGACGGTGCGCCCCAACACCGAGCGTCCGATCACCATCACGCACGGCACCAACCGCCTGGTCACCCCCGCCGAGTTGGCTCCGGCCGCCGAGGCCGTGCTCAGCGGCGAGGTGGACTTCCCCACCGACCGGCCCCCGTTCTGGGACGGCCGCGCCGGCCAGCGCTGCGCCACCGAGATCGTGGCGTTCCTCGACCGACTGGGGGCGTAGGCCGTGCCAGGGCTGATCACCCCACCGGCGGGGCTGATCCCGCTGGGCGGCCGGCCCCGGCTGCGTGACTACCTGCGCATGGCGTGGAACCGGCGCGAGTTCGCGTTCAACCTCGCCCACGGCCAGTTCCGCGCCCAGCACATGGACACCGTGCTCGGCAACGTGTGGCAGTTGATCAACCCCGTGCTGTTGATCGCGATCTACTACCTGATCTTCGGGGTCCTGCTCAGCGGCGCCCGCGGCGACCTCGGAGGCGGCGACAACTACGTCGGGTTCCTCGGTATCGGGGTGTTCATCTACAGCTACCAGCAGCGTGTCATCTCGGCCGGCGCGTCCGCCATCGTCGGCAACCTCGGCCTGATCCGTTCGCTGCAGTTCCCCCGCGCCGTGCTCCCGACCGCCACCGTCATCAAGGAGGTGCTGGGCTTCGCCTCCTCGCTGGTGGTGATGGTGGCACTGATGGCCGTCAGCGGCGAGGGCATCCACCTCGACATGCTGTGGTTCCCCGTCGCGTTCTTCCTCATCACCGCCTTCGCCATGGGCGGTGCGCTGGTCACGGCCCGGATGACCGAGGCGGTCCGCGACGTCCGCAACGTGCTGCCGTTCGTCTTCCGGCTCGGCTTCTACCTCTCGGGCGTGCTCTACGACCCGCACCGGTTCATCGACGGCACCCGGTTCGAGACCTACGACTGGGCGCTGCTGTTCAACCCGTTCTACGTCTACATCTCGCTGGCCCGCGAGTCGATGATGTCGACCTTCGAGCCGCGACAGTTGCCGTGGATCTGGGCCGCCGCGGTCGTGTGGGCCGTGGTGGCCCTGGTGTTCGGGCTGTGGTACTTCCTCGGCGCCGAGAAGCGGTACGGCCGTGGCTGACACGTCCACAGCGACCACCCCGGCCGCCGGCGTCGACCTGTTCGGGGTCGACCCGGACGAGGTCAACGTCGTGCTCGACGACGTCCACGTCGTCTACCGCGTCTACGAGGACCGGCGGCCGAGCCTGCGCGAGGCGCTGCGCGGCGAACGGCGCAAACCACGCGAGATCCACGCCGTGCGTGGCGTCTCGTTCGTCGCCAGGCGCGGCGAGTCGATCGGCATCGTGGGGCGCAACGGGTCGGGCAAGTCGACGCTGTTGCAGGCACTCGCCGGGCTGCTCCCCGTCGAACAGGGCGAGGTGTGGGCGCGGGCACAACCGACGCTGCTGGGCGTGGGCGCCGCGATGCAGAACAAGGTGTCGGGCCGCCGCAACATCGTGCTGGGCTGCCTCGCGCTCGGCCTGCCCGCCGACGAGGTCGACGGACGGGTCGAGGACATCATCGAGTTCGCGGGCCTGCAGGAGTTCATCGACCTGCCCATGGATGCCTACTCGTCGGGCATGCGCGCCCGCCTGCTGTTCGCGATCGCGACCGCCGTGGTCCCCGACATCCTGGTGATCGACGAGGCCCTGGCCGTCGGCGACGAGGCGTTCCGCCTCAAGTCCAAGGAGCGCCTGGCCACCGTCCGCGAGGAGGCCGGCACGGTGTTCCTCGTCAGCCACGCGCTGGACACGATCGCCGAGTCGTGCAGTCGGGTCATCTGGCTCGAGCGAGGTCGGATCATCGCCGACGGCGAGCCGGACGAGATCGTCGGCCGCTACCGCGACGCGCAGACCGCGGGCTGACCCGCCGGCCGACCGACGGGCGCGGCCCGACCGTCCGGGCGACCGCGCCCGCGCCCGTGCGGGCCACATCCACGCGGTAGCGTCCCCCTCCCGCACGGCAGGCGACGGGCGGCACCACCCAACGAGGTAGGCGTGAGCGAACAGGACCCCGGTCAGGACCTCGCGGCGCTGCGCGCCGAGGTCGAGCGTCTGCGCAGCGAACGGGACCGGCTCAAGCGCCAGGCCGACCAGTTGGCCGAGGTCGTCATCGAACGCGACCACCTCGCCGGCCGGTTGGAACGGCTCGAGGCCGGCCTGATCGGCGAGCGCGAACGCAACCAGACCCTGCGTTTCCAGCGCGACCGCTACCGCCACCAGGCCGCCTCGCTGCGGGCACGCCGCTGGTGGCGGCTGGGTGCCGCACTGGCAGCGGCCAAGCGCGACCCGAAGCAGGTGCTGCTGCTGCCGGTGACCCTGCTGCGCACGCTGTTCGGCCCGGGCGTGAAGCCCGACGTGCCCGAACCGATCCCGCCGGGCGAGGCCCGCGGCGAGGTGGCCGACCTGTCCTCGGCGCAACTGCAGTCGCCGACCGAGACGCGGCCGACGATGCACCTCGAGGCCCGCTACCTGTTGCCGCCCGCGGCCCGCTCGGTCCGCGACCTGCGGGTCGCGGCGGTGGTCGACACGTTCACCGAGCAGTCGCTGGCGCCCGACTGCCAGCTCACGACCTTCAGGCCCGACACCTGGCAGGCCGCGCTCGAGACCGAACGCCCCCACCTGCTGTTCGTCGAGTCGGCCTGGAAGGGCAACGGCGGCAGTTGGGAGTTCCAGGTCGGCAGCTACGCCTACCCCGAGTCGGTCGGGCTGCCGCAGCTCTCCGAACTCGTCGACTGGTGCCGGGCGCACGACGTACCGACCGTGTTCTGGAACAAGGAAGACCCGGTCCACTTCGACAAGTTCAAGGAGGCCGCGCGGCTGTTCGACGTGGTCCTGACCACCGACGCCGACCGCATCCCCGCCTACCAGGGCCTCGACGGCGCGCGGGCCGAGGTGGTCGCGGCGCTGCCGTTCGCCGCCCAGCCGCGGCTGCACCACCCCACCCGCGAACTGGCCGACCGCGACCCTCGGCCGGTGTTCGGCGGCACCTACTACAAGAACCGCCACCCCGAACGGCGTGAACAGCTCGAACGGCTGCTCGACGCGGCCCGGCCGTTCGACCTGGTGGTCTACGACCGGACCCACCCGACCGACAACGACTCGGTCGGGTTCCCCGAGCGGTTCGCCGACCACGTGCAGGGCGGCGTGCCCTACGACGAGATGGTGCGCATCTACCGCGAGCACCGGCTGTTCCTCAACACCAACTCGGTCATCACGTCACCGACGATGTTCTCGCGCCGGGTGTTCGAACTGCTCGCCTGCGGGACCCCGGTCGTGTCCACCCCGAGCCTGGGCATGACCGAGTTGTTCGGCGACCTCATTCCTGTCGTCGAGACCGCCGAGGCGGCCGAGGCGGCGATTCGCACCCTGCTGACCGACGACGACGCCTGGCACCGCCATTCCGCCGGCGGCCTGCGGGCCGTGCTCGGCGAACACACCTACCAGCACCGACTGGCACGCATCGCCGCGTTCACCGGCCTCGAACTGACCCCGTACGCCGAGCGGCGCGCGACGCTGCTGCTGCTCGACGACGACCGCGACGAGGCCTACGGGCTGTGCACCGAACTGCTCGCCCAGGGCGTCGACCTGCCGATCGCGGTCGGGACGGCCGCGCCGGAACGGTTCACCGCGCTCAAGGTCGCCACCGTCCGCCAGGACGCGACGACCGACCAGCCGGCCCGCTGGCGGCAGCTCGCCGACCGGGTCGAGACGCCGTTCGTCATCCCGGCCGACCCGCTCACCACGCCCGTCGCCCTGCTCGACCTCGCCCAGGGCCTGCGTCTGACCGAGTCGTCCGCGGTCGGGTTCCGCAAGGACGGTCCCGCGTGGCGCCACGTCGACACCGTCGCGACCGGTGCGGTCGCCGTCCGCCGCGAGCACGTCGTCGAACACGGCTGGCACAACGGCGCCGACGCCGGCGCGGCGCTGCAGCAGCAGTTGCTGGCCGACGGGATCGTGCCCTACAGCCTCGGTGACCCGGACCGTCACGCGTTCGCCGACCACGTCTGAGGCTGCCCATGCGGATCGCCCTGTACGGCGACGTCAACCTCAACCTGATCGACGGTTCGGCGATCTGGCTGGCGGCGTTGGCCGAGGTCCTCGCGCTCGACCCGGCCTGCCGGGTCACCGTCGTGCTCAAGTCACCGATCGAACGCGACCTGGTGGTCGCGCCCCTGCTGGCGCGCGACAACGTCGACCTCGTCAGCCCTCCGGACGCGCCGCGGCGGCTGACACCCACCGCCGCGTTGGACGAGATCGAGCGGCTCGACGCGCAGCAGCGCTTCGACGTCGTGCTGCTGCGCGGGTTCGAGCTGTGCGTGCACGCCGCCAGACGCCCGACGTTGCACGGCCGGTTGTGGACCTACCTGACCGACATCCCGCAGGAGCCCGCACTGGCCGGCGAGGACGACCGGGCCCGGCTGGCCGAGATCGCCCGGGCCTCGCAGCGGGTGCTGTGCCAGACCGACGAGCTTCGCGCGTACCTCGAGGGGCTGATCCCCGACGCCGCGTGGCGCACCCTGCTGCTCACCCCGATGGTCCCCGACGCGTTCGTGCGCCCGGTCCGCGAACTGTCGACGACCCCGAAACTGTTCTACGCCGGCAAGTTCGCGCCGGCCTGGGGCTTCCTCGAGACCGTCGACGCGTTCCGCAAGCTGCGCCAGGACCACCCCGACCTCGAACTGCACGTGGCCGGCGACAAGGTCCACGACCCGCCCGACGACCCCGGCTACAAGCCCGCCGTCACGGCCGCACTGCAGGACACCGACGGGCTGGTCTGGCACGGCGCGGTCATCCGCGAACAGGTCGCCGACCTGCTGGCGACGTGCGACGTGGCGCTCTCGGCCCGACACCCCTCGATGGACGCCTCGCTGGAGCTGTCCACCAAGGTGCTCGAGTACGGCGCGGCCAACGTCCCGGTGGTGCTCAACCGCAACCCGCTGCACGAGCGGCTGTTCGGGGCCGACTACCCGCTGTTCATCGAGGAACTCGACGAGCTGGCCGTGGTCCTCGACCGCACCCTCGCCGATGCGGCGCGGTGGCGGCGCGCCCGCGACACCGCCCACCGGGTGGCGACGGCGTACACGTTCGAACGTGTCCGTGAACGGCTCGCACCGGCGCTGACGGCGGCCCGTCCACAGCGCGAACAGGTGTTGGCCCGCCGCAAGGTGCTCATCAGCGGCCACGACCTCAAGTTCACCGGGCCGCTGGCCGAGGTGTTGCGTCGCGCCGGCGCCGAGATCCGCCAGGACGTGTGGACCTTCCACGCCAGCCACGACCCGGTCGCCAGCCAGGAGGCGCTGGACTGGGCCGACGCGATCTGGGCCGAGTGGTGCCTGGGCAACGCGGTCTGGTACGCGGCCCGGCGCCGCCCGGACCAGCGCATGATCGTTCGCCTGCACCGCCAGGAGCTCAACACCGAGTTCCCGGCCCAGGTCGACCACGACGCCGTGGACCGCCTGGTGTGTGTCGCGCCGATGGTCGCCGACGCGGCCAAGTCACGGTTCGGGTGGCGCGAGGACCGGGTCGAGGTGCTGCCGAACACGATCGACACGATCCCGTTCGACCGCCCGAAGCTGCCCGGCGCCGAGTTCACCCTCGGCCTGGTCGGGTTCCTGCCCTCGCTCAAACGCCTCGACCGTGCCCTCGACCTGCTCGAGCTGCTGCTCGACGACGACCCGCGCTGGAACCTGCGGGTCGCCGGCGCGCTGCCGTGGGAGCAGCCGTGGGTGTGGGCGCGGCTGACCGAACGCGAGTACTACCGCGACCAGTTCGACCGCGTGCGCACCAGCGACCGGCTGCGGCGCGCCGTCCGGTTCGAGGGCCGCATCGCCAACATCCCGGGCTGGTTCGCCGCGGTCGGCACGATCCTGAGCGTGTCCGACATCGAGTCGTTCCACCTCGCGCTGGCCGAGGGCATGGCGTCACGGGCGGTACCGCTGGTCATGGAGCGCGAGGGCGCGGCGGAGTTGTTCCCCGGTGTGCCACTGCACACCACCGTCGGGCAGGCCGCCACCCACCTGCTCGGTCTCGACGCCGACGAACGGGCCCGCATCGGCGCCGCGGGGCGCGCCCTGGTCGAGCAGCGCTACGGCCTGACCACGGTCGGCGCCCACTGGGTCGACCTGCTGCTCACCTGAGCCTGCCGCTCACCTGATCACGACGACCAGCGGGTCGGCGTCCGGGCGCGGGATGGTCACCTCGACCCCGTCACCGCTCGGCCGCGCCGTGGCCGCCGGCGAGGAACCGTCCGCGCCGGGGCGCAGCACGGTCGTGAACGTGGCGTCGGCCCCGGCGGGCGCGACGAACGCGAGGTCCGGTGCCGGCGTCAGGTCGTTGTAGGCCAGCGAGACCCAACCACGCCACGGCGAGCGGCTCCCGGCGACGCTGGACACCCCGCGGACCGGCGAGAGCTGTTCGATCAGCAGCGACGCGCCGCCGTCCCAGGTCGCGAGGCTGCGGCCGGTGCCGGTCTCCACGCGGGCGCCGACCTCGAGCTGCCAGCGCTGGGTGATGGGCAGGTCGGCGGGGCCGCTGGCCCGGTCGAGCACGATCGTCTCGCCGGTGTCGCGCACGAACACCACGCTGCGGGTCCACGACGTGCCGGTGCAGGTGCGCACGTGGATGGTGAACCGGTGGGTCGTCTCGTCGCTGGCCACCCGGCTGGTCGACGACGGCTGGTCGGGCACCGTCGCGCACGAGCCGACGAGGACCACGTTGTGGGCCTCGCGCGAGACGATGTGGGCCCGCTCGGGGGTGTTGCCGTAGGCGTACTTGCCGGGGTCGACGACCATCGGCTGCTGCCCCGCGAACAG
>JAGXST010000283.1 GCA_018335555.1 Actinomycetota bacterium
CCCCGCCGCCGTCGGGATCATTGTCGCCACGGGCGGGGACGCCGTGGTCTCGGTCGATGAAGCGGGCGAGATGGCCCAGCCGATCCGGGTCGGCGGCCTGGTTGCGCACGATCAACTCGGCCAGCGCAGCATCCAACTGCTCGTCGGTGGCACGCGGCAGCCGCATGACCTGCAGCACCAGGGTGCGGACCTGGCTCCACGACACCTTGCCCTGCACGAACGCCTCGAGCAGCCCGGGCAGCCGCCGGCACACCTCGGCGCAGGTGAGCAGCATGCGGCGGTCGGTCGCGGTGCGGCGGGCGACCAGCAGCAGCCACTGCTCGAGCGGGACCCCGGTCGCGGTTTCGGCCACCTCGGCGTCCTGGAGCCGGATGATCGAATCGATCGCCGACGCGATCAGCCGGTCGACCTGCCGCAGGCTCTCGAGCATCGCCCCGAGCTCAGGCACCCCGGCCAACACCGGAAACTCGACCGACGCATCGTCCCATCCCGCCACCGTGACCACCTCGGCCGGACCAGGGTCCGGCAGCAGGGTGGTGGTGGCGGGGTTCGAGGTCATGAACCGACCATAAGCCCCCGCTGTGACATGCGTCGATCGGGTTGCTCCGGAGCTGTGGAAGCAACCTGGTCGCGGGGAAGCGGACACCCGGTCAGGCGTTGGAGACCGGAGCCAGTTCGGCCTGCATGCGCAGGATGTCGGCGAGGTGGAGGGTCTCCTCGAGCAGCAGACCCTCGGACACCGCGCCGAGCAGGTCACGGTTGGCCTGCAACAGCGACCGTGCCTCGGCCAACGCCTCGTCGAGCAGCGTGTTCACCGCGGCATGGACCTGTTCGGCCAGTGGGCCGTTGACGATCTGCTCCGGTTCGAGGCTTGCGACCCCCAGCGGGCTCATGCCGTAGCGCGTCACCATGTTCCTGGCGAGGTCGGTCGCGTGGTGGAAGTCGCTGGCCGCGCCCTGCGTGAACGAACCGTCGAGCAGGCGTTCCTCGGCGGCACGACCCGCCATGGCGGTCACGAGCTTGGCACGCGCCTCCTCGGCGGTGAGGAACGCGTTGTCGTTGCCGCTCATCCAGGTCACGCCGCCGGCAGGACCACGGGGGACGATCGTGACGGTGACGGGGTCGTCGGCGGCGGGCTGCAGCAGGGCAGCCAGGGTGTGCCCGGCCTCGTGCCATGCGGTGATCGTGCGGTCGCGGTCCGTGGTGACGGCAGAACGCCGTTCGCGGCCCAGCATCGCGGTCGACAGGGCCGACTCGAGGTGGGCGGCGGTGACCGTCTCGGCGCCCTGGCGGGCGGACTCGAGGGTGGCGCTGTTGACGAGCGCGGCGAGGTCGGCGCCGGTCATGCCGGGCGTGCGGCGCGCCAGCGAGACCAGGTCCACGTCGGTGTCGAGACGGCGGTTCGCGGTGTGCAGTTCGAGGATGCGGGTGCGGCCCTGACGGTCGGGCGCGGGCACCGTGATCCGGCGGTCGAACCGGCCGGGACGCAGGAGTGCCTGGTCGAGCACGTCGGCCCGGTTGGTCGCAGCCAGGGTGATGATCCCCGACCCCTCGAAGCCGTCCATCTCGACCAACAACTGGTTGAGGGTCGCCTCGCGCTCGTCGTTGGCGCCGGACGTGGGACCGTTGCCGCGGGCCTTGCCGATCGCGTCGATCTCGTCGATGAAGATGATCGCGCGCTCGTGCTTGCGGGCCTTGCCGAACACGTCGCGGACGCGGCTCGCGCCGACCCCGACGAACATCTCGACGAACTCCGAGCCGGACAGGCTGAAGAACGGCACACCGGCCTCGCCGGCGACGGCGCGGGCCAGGAGCGTCTTACCGGTTCCGGGAGGGCCCTCGAGCAGGAAACCGCGCGGCACGGTGGCGCCGCTGGCGGCGAAGCGCTCGGGCGAGTGCAGCAGGTCGACCACCTCCTGCAGTTCGGCGACGGCCTCGTCGGCCCCGGCGACGTCGCCGAAGCGTGTCGTTGGCACCGCAGCCGGGCCGCGCTTCGACTTGGTGAACCCCCCGAAGCCGCCCTTGCGGGCCATGAACCACAGCAGGAAGCCGATGATGATCACGGCGGGCAACAGGTTGGTCAGGATCGGGGTGAGACGGTCCGGGACGGGGCGGGGCTCACCGGTGAACGGCACGTCGGACTCGGCGAGCATCGTGGCCAGATCAGGGCCGAACCCGTCGTTGAAAGCCGCCACGATCTGTTCGCCCTCGGGCAGTTCGAAGCTGCCGTCCTCACCGATGCCGGGGGAGGAGGCGATCGGTTCGCCGAGCACGAGGAGGACCTCGCGGCTTCGATCGTCGATGGTGGCGAAGGCGACCTCGTTGGCGCGGATGTGCCCGATCGCCTCGGAGAGCACGACCCGTTCGGGTTGCACGGCAGGGACCGGCTGGCTGAAGGCGACCCAGCCGACCAGGAGTGCGGTCAGGGCGGACAGGGCCAGCCAGAACCGCTTGTCCTTCCAGACCACCGGCTCGGGCGACGACCCTGGGCGCCGCAGTGAACGGCGCGGCCGGGTGGCGGTGTCGTCGTCGGATCCGGGGGGGCGCGGCTTCAGCACGGCGGGCTCGCGGGGTGCAGGCGGAGGTCGAGGAGGCTAACGACCCGATCGGCCAGTGTCCCCGCGAGCCGTAGCTGCGCCCCGACCTGCGCACGTGAGGAATCCGTGAAGGCCGCGTCAGGCGACCCCGTAGGACCGCCGGTAGGCCGCGATCCGCTCGAGATCGTCGTCCGACAGGACCCGGCGGCCGTCGACGTCGTGGTGCCGCAGGTGCTCGACGACGTCGTCGATGGTGGCGATCGCGACCGTGCGCAGGCCGTACTCGCCGGCGAGTTCGTCCAGGGCGGACACGTCGTCGCGGGTCCCTCGCTCGCGGCGATCCACCCCCACGACGAGGCCGACGACCTCGACGTCCGCGCTCGCCCGCAGCAGCGGCAGGGTCGCACGGATCGAGGTCCCGGCGGTGGTCACGTCCTCGACGATCACGACGCGGTCGCCGTCGGCCAGCGGGTGCCCGACGAGTTGGCCACCCTCGCCGTGGTCCTTGGCCTCCTTGCGGTCGAAGCAGAACCCGACGTCGCGGCCGTGGTGCTCGGCCAGTGCGATCGAGGTCGTCACGGCCAGGGGGATGCCCTTGTACGCCGGTCCGAACAGCACGTCGACATCGTCACCGAAGGCGTCGGTGATCGTGGCCGCATAGAACCGGCCGAGTTCGGCGACCTGGGCGCCGGTGCGGTAACGGCCCGCGTTGACGAAGTACGGCGTCTGCCGGCCGGACTTGGCCGTGAAGTCACCGAACGTCAGGACGTCGCAGCGGACCATGAACTCGACGAACTCGCGGGTGCGCTGGTCCACGGCGGCTCCGGGGTGGCGGGGAGGTGCGGCAGCCTACGGCCGCCTACAGCCGGGCGAGGACGCGGCCGGCGAGTTCGCCCCCGATGGCGAGGCTGGCAGTGGCCGCCGGGGACGGTGCGTTGACGAGGTGGATGACGCGGCCGTCGTCGCGGATGTCGAAGTCGTCGACGAGGTGGCCCGCCCGGTCGACGAGCTGGGCGCGGACGCCCCAGGGCCCACGGGTGACGTCCTCGTCGCGGAGGTCGGGCACGTAGCGGCGCACCTCGCGCATCGCGGCCTTCACGAGGAGGTCGCGCCACAGTTCGTTGGCGGCGACCTTCGGGAAGCGGGCACCGAGGCGCCACGTGCCGACGAACCCCAGCGCGTCACGCAGGTCCGCCGGGTCGACGCTCCAGCGCCGGCGACCCTCACGTGCGGCAGCGAGCACGGCGTTGGGGCCCACCCACAACTGGCCGTCGACGCGGCGGGTCAGGTGGACGCCCAGGAACGGCAGGCCGGCGCCGACCGGCACGGGGTAGACGTTGCCGCGCACGAGGTCGGCACGGTCGTCGCGGACCCGCAACCAGGCGCCGCGGAAGGGGACGACGCGGCGTTCGCGGCGGCGGCCGGTCATGGCTGCCACGCGGTCGGACTGCAGTCCGGTGCAGGTGACGACCGCGCCGGCGCGCCAGGTGGTATCGGGGGTGGTGACACGGACCCCCGAGCTGTCCGCCGCCAACCCCGTCACCGGTGTGCCGAGGACGACCTGCCCGCCGGCGGCGAGCACCTGATCGCGCAGTGCGACGCAGACCGCCCCGAAATCGGTCACCGCGGTGTTCGGCGACCAGAGTCCGGCCACGGCGTGCACGTTGGGTTCGTGGTCGCGAACCCCGTCCGGCCCGATCGTCTCGATCTCGACGCCGTTGGTCCTCGCCCGCTCGGCCAAGGCCTCGAGCGCCGGCACCTCGCTGCGGTCGACGGCGGCCACGACCTTGCCCGTACGAGCGACCGCGACGCCGTGCGCCGCGCAGAACTGTTCGAGTTCGACCTTGCCGGCCACGCAGAAGCGCGCCTTGGCCGACCCGGGGGCGTAGTACAGGCCGGCGTGCATGACCCCGGAGTTCCGCGAGGACTGGCCGCGGCCCACGTCGGGCTCGCGTTCGACGACGACCACGGCCAGACCGGGCCGCGCCTGCAGCAGGCGAAATGCGGTCGCCAGCCCGAGGATGCCGCCGCCGACGACCACCACGTCTGCCGCGACGGTGGCGCCGGATGCGGCCCCCGAACTCACTCGAGGTCCTCCAGGGGCAGGGCAACCTGGCGGTCACGCGCCTCGAACTCGGCCCGGACCTCGGCGACCACGTCCTGCCACGAGGACGCGCGGGGTCCCGGCAGGTCGCGGTTGTAGGGCTGGTCGAACACGATGGCGGCGCGGCCGGCCTGACGCAGCGCCACGATGTTGGTCGGCGAGTCGTCGACGTAGAGGTCCGCGCCGACGTTGGGCTTGTCGCCGATGAAGCACAGGTCGCGGTAGGGGATGTCGTTGTCGTCGAGCCAGAAGGCGGTGTCGGCCGCGCTCGACTCGTGGGCTCCGCTGAACAGCAGCCGGTGGGTGATGATCCGGATCCACACGCCCATCCTGGACAGCTCCCACAGCGCTTCGGACACCCCCGGGAGCGGCTGCATGTGACGGAACATACGGTCCTCGAGCACGGCGTTCTTGTGGGCCTGCTCGAACTCGTCGAACGTCATGCCCCACTGCGAGTAGGCGTCCATGATGGTCTGCGGCGGCAGATCGTCGCGGGCCCTGCCGAGTTGGCGCATCACCGATTCGCGGAACGCCTGCTCGTAGTCGGCGCACACCCCGTCGAGGTCCACACCCAGGACGAACTGCTGCATGCTGCTCATGATTCTCCTCCGAGACCGCCGGCCTCGCCCTTCGGTTCACTCGGCCGCCGCCGCTCCGTCTCCTCCGAGACCGCCGGCCTCGCCCTTCGGTTCACTCGGCCGCCGCCGCTCCGTCTCCTCCGAGACCGCCGGCCTCGCCCTTCGGTTCACTCGGCCGCCGCCGCTCCGTCTCCTCCGAGACCGCCGGCCTCGCCCTTCGGTTCACTCGGCCGCCGCCGCTCCGTCTCCTCCGAGACCGTCTGGACGCTACACGTCCCGGCCGCGGACTAGGGTGCCGACCATCCCCGACCATCCCGTCGTCGCCGCCTGCCCGCTCGCGACGACGCGTCTCCCGGAGCGACCCGCATGCCGCTGCCCGAGCTCGATCCCGAGCAGCGCCGCGCCGCCCTCGTGAAGGCGGCCGAGGCGCGCCGAATCCGTGCCGAGCTCAAGCAGATGCTCAAGGCCGGCGAGGTCAGTCTGCGTGACGTCCTCGACCGCGCCGGCTCGGCCGACGCCCTGGCGAAGATGAAGGTCAGCGACGTGCTCGAGGCGATGCCCGCCTACGGCCCGGTCAAGGCCCGCCGGTTGATGGAGGAACTCGACATCGCACCGACCCGCCGGCTGCGTGGCCTCGGACCGCGGCAGACCGAGGCGCTGCTCGCCACCTTCGAGCACCGCCCGTGACCCCTCGCGGCCTCCTGGTCGTGATCGCGGGTCCCAGCGGTGTCGGCAAAGGCACCGTCCACGCCAGGGTCCGGGCCGCGCTGCCCGAAGCTTGGCTGTCGGTCTCGCTGACGACCCGGTCACCGCGGCCGTCCGAGGTCGACGGGGTCGACTACCGCTTCGTCGACCGGCCGACCTTCGAGCAGGCCATCGCCGACGGTCTGCTGCTCGAGTGGACCGAGTACGCCGGCAACCTGTACGGCACGCCGGTCACGCCGGTCGACGATGCCGTCGCCGAGGGCAAGGTCGTCGTGCTCGACTTCGAACTCGAGGGCGCTCTCAACGTCAAGGAGATGCGGCCCGACGACACGCTCACGATCGCCCTGCTGCCGCCCTCGATGGAGGAACTCCAGCGGCGACTCCGTGAGCGCGGTACCGAGGGGGACGACGCACTGGCCGCCCGACTCGAGGTGATCGCCGCCCAGATGCCGCACTGGCAGCGTTTCGACCGGGTGATCGTCAACGACGACCTCGACCGCTGCGTCGGCGAGGTACTCGACGCGATCGCCGAGACGCGCCGCCGGCGGTGAGTCAGTTGCGCTCGATCGCGACGTGCGGTGCGTGCGTGGCGGCCGGGTCGACGATCTCGAACAGGTCCCGACGTCCGAAGCCGAACCCCGAGGCCACGAGGTTGGAGGGGACCGCCTGCCGCCGGCGCTCGTAGGCGGCGACCTCGAGGTTGTACAGGCGACGCGAGGCGGCGATGCGGTCCTCGGTCTCGACCAGTTGGCGTTGCAGGTCGAGAAACACCCGGTCGGCCCGCAGGTCGGGATAGTCCTCGGCCAACACGAGCAGTCCCGTCAGGCGCTGCGTGAGGGCGTCCTCGGCGCGGGCCAGGTCACCGACGCCGTTCGACCCCGACGCCACGGCGACCGCGCGGTTGCGGGCCTCGACCACCGCGGCGAACAGGTCACGCTCATGGGTCGCATAGCCCTGCACGCTGCGGACCAGGTTGGGCACGAGATCGTGTCGGCGTTGGAGTTCGACGTCGATCCCGGCCCAGGTCGCGTCCATGGACGCCCGCTGCGAGATGAACCGGTTGTAGGAGAACACCAGCCACAGCGGCACGGCCACGAGGATGCCGACGAGCACGAGCAGTCCGGGTTCCAACCTCACCCCTCCCGGTCGGCGCCGATGGCGCGCCAGAACTGGGCCGGGATGCCCGCAAGCAGTTCGCGCACGTCCTCGCGGGCGGGGGGCAGCCGGCGCAGCGGGCCCATGAGTGCGTCGTCGCGGCGCCCGGGGTCGCCCGCGACGACCAGGAGGTCGCCGAGCAGTTCGATGGTGCGACCGGTGTAGCGCGCGAGCAGCAACTCCTGCAGTCCGGCATCGAGCAACTGCACCGTCAGCATGCGGTCCTGGGCGAGCACGCGGAACCGTCGGTTGAAGGCGTCGGACTCGAGTTGGTGGTCGCTGCGGCTCATGCCGAGCCGCCCGAAGACGGTCTCCGGGCCGATCTGGACGTGGTCCGGCACGGCGGCGGGCAGTCGGGCGGCCGCGACCGGCACCCGCCTGGTCACGTACGAGGTCGTGGTGTTGCCCTTGCTGTCGGTCTGCTGGCGGCGTTCCTCCCACCACCACTCGAAGGCGGCGCAGGTGAGGGTCGCGGTGAGGCCCCCGATCCGCGCATCCAGCGGCCCTTCGACACCCCAGCGCAGGCCGTACCGCCGGTGACC
>JAGXST010000284.1 GCA_018335555.1 Actinomycetota bacterium
TGGCGCGCACCATGGGCTACCGCGCCGGCCGCGAGTCGACCGCCCGCGAGCCGTTCCTGCGCGAGCTCAACCAGGTCCAGACCCGCGTCCGGGAACTGCACGCCAAGCTGTTCTACCGCCCGCTGCTCGAGACCTACGCGACGTTGCCGGCCGACGCCGCCGGGATCAGCGTGCCGGTCGAGGCGCGCCGGATGGGCGACGAGGCGGCCCGCGACCGGCTCGAGGCGCTGGGCTTCCGCGACGGCAAGGCGGCGCTGCGCCACGTGCGGGCGATGACGTTGGGCGTCACCCGGCGGGCCCGCACGATGCGGGCCGTGCTGCCCGCCGTCCTCGCGCTGCTGCAGGACACGCCCGACCCCGACACGGGCCTGAAGAGCTTCCGCGAACTGGTCGACGTGCAGGGTGACACCGGCAAGCTGCTCGACCACCTGCGCGACCATCCGCCGGCGTCCGAACTGCTCACCCGGGTGCTGGGCACCAGCCGCACCGCCGGTGAGCTGCTGGTCAGCCAGCCGCAGGGCATCGACTGGCTGCGCGACGACCACCTGCGCGACCGGCCACGCACGCGCGACGACCTGGTCCGGCAGGCGATGGGCCGGCTGCACTGGCAGGACACGACCGCTGCGTTGCGCCGGTTCAAACGCCTGGAGCTGTTGCGCATCGTCCTGCGCGACCTCGCCGACGCGACCACGGTGTCCGGTGTGGGGGAGGAGTTGACCGCGCTCGGCGAGGCCTGCCTGACCGGCGCGCTGCGCGCCGAACTGCGCCGGCAGGCCCGTGAACGCGCGCTCGCCTCGCCCGACGACCTGCCGGTGTCGATGGCGATCATCGGCATGGGCAAGCTCGGCGGCTGCGAACTCAACTACGTCTCCGACCTCGACGTGCTGTTCGTGCACGAGGTGACCGGCAGGGGTGGGCCCCGGGGGGAGGGCGCCGACCCCGAGGATGCCACCAAGCTGGCCCTGACCATCGCCGCCAACGTGATGCGCTCGCTGTCGGAGATCACCGCCGAGGGGACCGCCTTCGAGGTGGACGCCGACCTGCGCCCCGAGGGCCGCAGCGGCCCGCTGTCGCGCTCGTACGAGTCGTACCTGACCTACTGGAGCCGGTGGTCGGAGCCCTGGGAGGCCCAGGCGCTGCTCAAGGCCCGCGTCGTCGCCGGCGACCGCGACCTCGGTACCCGCCTGGTCGACGCCGCCCGTGACCTGGCCTACCCGGAGAAGTTCGGCGAGCGCGACGCGCAGCGCATCCGACGCATGAAGGCCCGCATCGAGAAGGAACGCGTCCCGCGGCGCGTGGACCCCGAACGCCACCTCAAGCTCGGACCCGGCGGCCTCTCGGACGTCGAGTGGACCGTGCAGTTACTGCAGTTGCGCCACGGCGTGCGCGAGACGGCGGTGCGTTCGACCTCGACGATGGAGGCGCTCGACGGGGCGCAGGACGCGAGCCTGATCGACCACGCCGACGCCCGCCAACTCCGCGAGGGCTACCACTTCCTGTCGAAGGTCCGCAACCGGCTGTACCTGCTGCGCCAGCGCGATGTCGACGTCGTGCCCGGCAACCCGCAACTGCTCGAACTGCTCGCCCGCTCGATGGGCTACCCGCGTGGTGCGTGGCAGGAGTTCGAGGAGGACCGGCGGCGCCACCAGCGCCACGTCCGGCAGGTGTTCGACCACCTGTTCTACGGCCTCGACCCCGGCCAGCACACCAGCGCCACCAACGGCTGGTGACCGCGCTCTAGGAGCCCGGTTCGCCCGCTGCGTTGGTGAAGGTCACCTCGACCTCGACCTGGTTCGGCGCGCCGGCCCAGTTGTGCACGAGGATCCGGTACGTCCCCGGCTCGATGCCGGCGGGCACGCTGTAGCTCAGCGACTCGCGGTCGAGGTCCCCGCTGGTGCCCGACGCCAGGTTGCCGCTCCACGTGCCGTCCTCGGCTCGACGCTGCAGGTAGAGGTCGATGTCGGCCGGGGTCGACGGCGTGGCGAGGGCCGCCATCGTGACGTTGTCGAAGCCGTCCTCGACGGCGAACTCGAAGGCGGCGGCCGTGACCGGTTCGACGATCACGCCCGCACCCGGCGCGGCGACCACGACGGTCCCGGACGCGCCCGGCTGCGCCGGTCCGTCGAGGACCGGGGCGGCGCTGTCGGCGGCCTCGAACCGTTCGACGTCGGGATACACGACCGCGTCGGCGTCCAGCGGCAGGGTGTACGCCGAGGTCGATGCCGGGCCGGTGTGCACGCTGACCCGCAGGTCGGTCGTGTGGGTGGGGACGTGGTGCTGGCTGGACGTGCCGACCGAGAGCACGAGGCGTTCACCGGCCGCGACGTGGTGGGCCGCGGTGAAGCACTGCAGGTCGAGGTCCATGACCTGGCCGGGGACGACCGGCGCGGGGGTGCGCACGTCGTGGCGGAGCATGGTGTTGGCGGCGCAGAAGTTCATGGGCCTCCGCGCACCCTCGGCGTCCTCGGCGTACAGCGTGGTCACCACGTGGAGCACCGCCGAGGTGGTGGTCGAGACGTCGAGGTCCAACTGCGGCATGCCCAGGAAGGTCGTGTCCGCGTCGAACGGCGCACTGGCGAACTCGGTCGCGCCTTCACCGGCCACGGACGTGAACGTCGCCGTGGCGGCCTCGGCCGGTGCGTCGAGACGCAGGCTGCCGTCGGCGGCATCCGGGTAGAGGGCCAGGGCGCCCGGCGTGGCGTCCCAGACCGTGCTGGTGGTGACGGTCTCGCCGTTGAGGAACGCCTCGACGGCAGGTCCGGTCGCGACGTCACGGTGCTGCAGGTGCTTGTCGAACCAGGCGTGCAGCGCGTACTTCCACTGGTCGAAACGGCAGTTGACGTGACCGACCGACTCGGCCTCGCGGCACGTGGTGGCGCCCGCGGAGCCGTGGTCCCACTGGCCGACCCACACCTTGTCGGCCGGGTTGGGGGCGCGGTCGCCGAAGAACCACTCGGCCGCAGGGATGCGGGCGGCGTTGTCGTTGACGCCGTGGATCATGAAGATCGGGCCCTCCCAGGCCGCGGCGCCGGCGCGGTGGTCGCGGACGGTGTGCCACGCCTGCCACTCGCCCGTGGCCTGGCCGTGCCCGGCGGTCGCCGCCGAGTGCTGCAGGCCGCAGCCGGTCTGCTCGGGACGCTCACCGGCGTGCTCACCACCCGGCAGGTCGCGCTGGAGGGCAAGCTGCTCGTAGGCGAAGATCGGGCCGGCGTACTGCAGGAACCACGGCACGCCGTTGTGGAACTGGTGGTCGTACATGGAGCCGAGGCCCGCCGACGGCGCGATCGTGACCAGGCCGTCCGGGTCCTGTGCGGCGGCGACCGCCGGTGTCGATCCGACGTAGCTGTGGCCGGTCATGCCGACCTCGCCGGTCGACCACGGCTGCGACGCGGCCCACTCCACGACCGTCTTCATGTCCTTCGCGTCGTCGGGGCCGAGGTGGTCGAGGCAGCCCGACGACATGCCGGTGCCGCGCAGGTCCATCATCACCACGGCGTAGCCGCGAGGTGCGAAGTACCCGGTCATGCCGATGTGCCTGCCTGCTGCGTCCTTGGCATCGGGGAAGATGCGGATGCCCTCGCGGTCGGCCAGGGTGCCGTGGTAGGGGCTCGCCTCGAGGATGACGGGCCACTCCTCGATCTCGTCGCCGCGCTCGGGCAGGGTCACCTCGACGTAGAGGTCCTCGCCGTCGTGTGCCTTCACCGTCGTCGCGAACTTCTCGATCGCGTACTGCGGCTGGGACAACGCCTGGGCCTGGGCGATGTAGTCGAACGGGCCGATCGACTCGACGGGTTCGGGTGCCGGTTCGTCGTCTCCGGGTGCCGGCCGGCCACGGTCGTCACGGGGACCGCGGCCCTCGCGGGGCCCACGCTCGTCCTTCGGGCCGCGGTCCTCGCGCGGTCCGCGGGCCTGCTGCTCCTGGCCGTCGCCGGCCATCGTGTCGGAGGCCAGGTCGGGCGCGTCGAGCGGTGACTCGACGGCGGCGAGGTCTGCACGCGCGCCAGAAGGCGGGGCGACGGCCGCCACGGCGACGGCGGCGGCGAGCATCGCCGTGACGGTCAGGGATCGCAGGACGGTGCGCATCGGCGGCTCCGGCAGACGGGCGGCACCTGCTGCAGGCGCCGCCTTCGGGGACTCTCCTGCGGTCTTCAACGAGCCGGGCGCCTCGTGGTCACGTGGCGTCGCGGTATCGGTACGGTCCCCGGACCCGACGTGGAGGGTCCATGGCGAGCCGGACGCCGCTGACGATCCCCGAGTCCGACCCCCGCGCCTGCAGCCGGGGCGCCCGGGTCAACGCCCTCGCGCGGGTGCCGTTCTTCGCCGGCCTCGACCACGACGCGCTGCACCGGATCGACGAGCGTGCCGACATGCACGCCATGGACGAGGGCGCAGCGGTCTACCTCGCCGGCCGTGCCGCGCAACGGCTGTACGTGCTCGCCACCGGCGCGGTCAAGCTCACCGTCGCCACGGGCGACGGCGACGAGGTCCTGCTCGACGTCCTCGGACCCGGGTCGTTCCTCGGCACCCTGCCGAGCCTGGGCGGGACGGCCTACGCCGAGGACGCGTGGGCGCTTACCGGTGGGTGCCTGCTGTCGTTCCCCGCGGTCCGGTTCGAGGCCGTGCTCGACGAGCACCCGGCGGTGACACGGCAGGCGTTGGCTGCGGTCGGTGCACGGCTGCAGGCGGCGCAGGAACGCATCACCCGTGGGGCGGCCGGTTCGGCCGCGGCGCGGATCGCCGCGACGCTGCTGGTGCTGGGGGAGCGGCTCGGCGCGGAGCGTGATGGCCGCATCGTCCTCGACGTGCCGCTGTCCCGCGAGGATCTCGCGAGCCTCGCCGGCTGTGCGCCGGAGACGGCCTCCCGGCACCTGTCGGCCTGGAAGCGCGACGGCGTCGTGGACACCGGCCGGCGCTGGGTGGCGATCCGGCGCCCCGACCTGCTCGCCGAAACCGCCGGCGTCACCACCACGCTCCAGGTGCCGACCCGGGCCTGATCGAGGCTCGGGAAACCGGCCGGTCGTTACCTGACGCCGGTCAGGTTCGAATCGCGGTGCGTCCTTACCGTCGCTGTTGTCGCCACACGGGCGCCCACCACCGACACCAAGGACGCGACTCATGACCTCGCAGACCTCCGCCACCGTCCACACCCTGCTGCGCGCCGAGGGCTTCTCGTGCCCGTCGTGCGTCGCCAAGATCGAGAAGCAGGTCGGCCGTCTGCCCGGCGTCACGGACGTCACCGTCCACTTCGCGTCGTCGCGCATCGAGGTGGACCACGACCCGACGGTCGCCGGCGTCGACGACCTGGTCGCCGCGGTCACCAAGGCGGGCTACACCGCCCGGCCCGCCACCTTCTGAGTCTGCGCCACCGGCCCGCCCCGTCGACCTCGAAGGAACGCGACCATGCCCGCCCTGCCGCCGCAACGCTGGACCGTGCCGGCCGCGTCCGGTCTGCTCATCGCCGCGTCCGTCGTGGCCGACCTGCTCGCCGGCTCGGCGCTGCCCGGCGACCTCGCGATGGTTGCCGCGGCGGTCGTCGCCGGTACCCCGATCGTGCGCAGCGCCCTGCGGGCACTGCGCAACCGGGTCGTCGGCATCGATCTGCTCGTCACCGTCGCGAGCATCGGCGCGATCGTCATCGGCGAATACTGGGAAGCGGCCGCAGTCACCTTCCTGTTCGCCGTCGGTCACGCCCTCGAGGCCGCCACCCTCGCCAGGACCCGCTCGGCCCTGGCCGAGTTGATCGCCGTGGCCCCAGACGTCGCGGTGGTGCTGCGCGACGGCGTCCAGCACGAGGTTGCGGCCGGGCAGGTCGCCACCGGCGAGGTGGTCCTGGTCAAGCACGGGGCCAAGGTGCCGGTCGACGGCGAGGTCGTCGGCGGCAACGGGGCGCTCGACGAGGCGTCGATCACCGGAGAGTCCATCCCGGTCGAGAAGGTCGCGGGTGACCGCGTGTTCGCCGGCACGATCTCACGCGGCGGCGTGCTGCAGGTGCGGGCCACCGGGGTCGGCGCCGACACGACGCTGGCCCGCATCATCCACCGCGTCGAGGCGGCCCAGGACGCCAAGGCCCCGACCCAGCAGTTCATGGACCGGTTCTCGGCCCGGTACACGCCGGCGATCATGGTCTTGGCGCTTGTGGCGGGGGTGGCCACCGGCGACGTCGCGCTCGCGCTGACATTGCTGGTGATCGGCTGCCCCGGCGCGCTGGTGATCTCGATCCCGGTCTCGATCGTGGCCGGCATCGGCCGCGCCGCACGCGACGGCATCCTCATCAAGGGCGGCGAGTACCTCGAGACCTCCGCCCGCATCAGCGCGGTGGCACTCGACAAGACCGGCACCCTCACGTCGGGTCGACCGCGCGTGACCGACATCGTCGTGCTCGACGCCGACAGCGACCGGGACGACGTGTTGCGGTGGGCGGCCCGCGCCGAGGCCGGCTCGGAGCACCCGCTGGCCCGACCGATCGTCGAGGCCGCGACCGCCGCGGGCCTCCAGATCGCCGGCATGCCCGAGACGACCGAGCCGCTGCCGGGCCGCGGTATCGCCGCGACCCTCGACGGCCACCGCGTCATGGTCGGCAACCTCGCGTTGCTGACCGAGGCCGGTGTCGCCGACGTCGAAGCCGCCGCGGGTGCCGCCGACGACCTCGCCGCCGCCGGCCGGACACCGATGCTGGTCGCGGTCGACGGTCGTGTCCTGGGTGTCGTCGCCGTCGCCGACGAGGTGCGCCCGGAGGCCGCGGAGATGATCGCCCGGCTCCACGACGTGGGGGTCGACGAGGTCGTGATGCTCACGGGCGACCTGCCGCTGGTGGCGCACGCGATCGCCGGCGCCGTCGGCGTCGACGAGGTCCACGCGGGCCTGCTGCCCGAGGACAAGCTCGACGTGGTCGTCGCCCTGCAGCGTGACGGCCACACCGTGGCGATGGTCGGCGACGGCGTCAACGACGCGCCGGCGCTCGCGGCCGCCGACATCGGCGTGGCGATGGGGGCGGCCGGGTCCGCCGTCGCCGTCGAGACCGCCGACATCGCCCTGATGGGGGACCGGTTGCTGCGTCTGCCCGAGGCGATCGGCCTGGCCCGGCGGACCGTGGCGAACATGCGCCAGAACGTCACGGTCGCGCTCGTGACCGTCGGCCTGCTGCTGCTCGGCGTGCTGGTGGGGGGTGTCACGATGTCGCTCGGCATGCTGGTGCACGAGGCGTCGGTGCTGCTGGTGATCGGCAATGCGATGCGGTTGCTGCGCCGTCGGGGCGCCGATCAGGCCGGCACGCCGTCCGCCGCCGGGACCGACGCCTCGTCGGCGCGGTCCAGCACCATCATCCGGCAGGTCCCGACCTGAGTGTCCTCGAAGGTGCCCAGCGTCCGGAAGCCGGCGTTGGCGAGTGCCCGCCACGAGGCTTCGTTGGCCTGTTGCGGTGACGCGCAGACCTGCGTCCAGTCGGGATGCCGGGGGAACACGACCTGATCGACGAACCGGCGGATCATCTGCGAGCCGAGCCCGTTGCCTCGTCGGGCAGGTTCCCCGACGAGGTAGTCGATGCCGCCTGCCGTGCGATCGATCCCCATGGCGAACCAGGCGCGGGTCTCGGCCTCGTCGGCGAACGAGGCCGCGGCGTAGCACTGGATCCAGCCGACCGGCGCCGCGTCGAGGATCGCCAGCCAGTGCTCGACCGGTTCGGTGTTCGTCGAGCCGTACTCGCGCACGACGGCGGCCCAGGACACGTCGTCGCCCTCCCACCAGCGCACGACACCGGGTTCGTTGAGCCAGGCGTGCAGCAGCGGCAGGTCGTCGTCGGTGAGCCGACGGAAGGCCATCTCCATGATCCAAGGGTCCGTCGATGTCGTGCCGAGGTCAACCTTCGTGGACGACGACGAGTTCGGCGTACATGCCGTGGACGAAGTGGGGCGGGCCCGCACCTTCGATCTGCGGCGGTCCCTGGTCGGTCTCGGCCGCGGCGGCGAGGTAGACGTCGGGCTCGACGCCGGTCGGTATGAAACACATGATCGCGTAGCGCCCCGGCTCGGCGAGGGTGCCGTCGCCGACCGCGGGGATCGGGTCACCGCCGGGCGTGGCGAGCAGCACCGTCACCGGTTCGCCGAGCGCGCCGATGAGATCGGCCGGGGCGAGCCCGGCGAGGTCGGCGACCGCGCGTTCCTCGTCGTCGGGCAGGCGGAAGGCGACCAGTTCGTGCAATTCGGCGTCGGCCCGGTTGTCAACGGTCAGGCGGGTGCCGACGGGGACGGTGTCGGGCAGATCCTCGAAGCCGAAGTCGACCAGGCCGACCTCGACGGCGTCGTCGCCCGCTTCGCCGTCGGCGGTCGCCGCGGCTGCTCCGGTCCCGGCGGAGGCCGTCCGCGGTTCGTCGGGTTGGTCGGCACAGCCGGCCAGGGCGAGGGTCGTGACGGTCATGGCGATCCCGAAACGGATCGGACGGATGGAACGGATCATGGTGGTGCTCCTGGTCTCGATGGGTGCGGTGGCTGGTCAGGCGGCGCCAGGGGGCGGGCCGACCACCTCGATGCCGTAGCGGCGGCAGACGTCGGCGACCCGCGTCGCGTCGACGTAGCCCGGCGTCGGCAGCACGGGCGCGTCGACCGGCTCGCCGAGTTCCTCGACCATCCGGTCGAAGCGGGGCGTGCCGGTGGTCGACCCGGTGACGCACACGAACCGGGCCTGGTCCGAGATCACCTCGAAGGTGTGGGCGAGGCCGCACGGCAGGTGTGCGATGCCGCCGACGCCTGCGGCCAGGCGGTGTCCGCCGCTGGTGAAGGCAAGCTCGCCCTCGAGCACGACGAACAGTTCGTCCTCGTGCTCGTGGCGGTGCAGCGGCGGTCCGAAGCCGCGGGGGGCGGTGAACTCCACGACGCTCAGAGCGCCGACCTCGGCAGGTCGGACCTTGAGCGTTGCCAGGTGGTCGAGGAAGTGCAGGTGGCGGCCCGCGCCGGGTGCGATGACCTCGGGGCGGCGGACCGGATCGGTGAGAAGGCTCATGCCCCGACCCTGCCCGGGGCCCTTTCGGAAACCTTCCGGTCAGCCGTGCGGCCGCAGGCCCGACGGTGCGGGGTCGCCGAGTTCGGTCAGCACGGCGGCCAGCGCCGCTTCGGCCCGATCGGCCTCACGTTCGGCGCCGGCCGCCCGCAGCGCGGTCACGCGCAGACGGTGCGCAGCGGTGTCGAGCGGGTCGAGATCGAGCAGTCGGCCCGCGATCACGAGCGCCCGGTCGGTGTCGCCCTCGGCCACAGCGCGCGCGCTCACCCGGCCCGCGGCCAGCGCGAACCGGTTGCGAACCTCCTCGCGGAGCGTCGCGGTCCAGTCCTCGTAGCGGTCCTCGGGGAGGAACTCGCCGGCGAAGGCCGCGACCACGGCCTCGTCGTCCGCCGCGCGGTAGAGGTCCTCGAGGTCGGTCGCGACCTCGCCGAGATCGAGCCGGACACTCTCGCGGTCGGCGATCACGCCGCCGCGCAGGACCCGGCGGACCATGGACAGTTGCACCGACAGGCGGGCGGACAGCCGGTCCCGGTCGGTCTCGTCCGGCCACAGCAGGTCGAACAGTTCGTCGCGGGTGACCGGCCAGCCACGGGCCGCAACCAGCCGTTTGCACAGTTGCCGCGCCCGCCGTGATCCCCAGGCCGACGTCGCCACCTCCTCGCCGTCCACCTCGACGGCGAATCGACCCAGCGTCCGCACGCGCACGGCCGGGCGCAGAGCGGCGCCGACGGGCTCGGAGCGGATGCCGCCGGTGACGAACCGTTCGAACTCGTCCATCCACCCGTCCACGTCGCCGGCGTAGGAGAAGTGGTCATGGCCGGGCTGTTCGAACAGGCGGACGTCGGGCAGTCCGTCGGCGAGTTCGCGGGCGAACGAGACCGGCACGACCGCGTCGTCGGTGCGGTGGATGACCAGCGTCGGCACGTCGATGCGGGGGAGCAGTTCGCGTACGTCCATCAGCATGCACAGCTCCAGCAGGTCGACCATGCCGTCCTGGGTCGCGGCCAAGCGTTCGTAGCGCTGGTGCCAGGCGACGAATCCCGGATCGGCGGCGGCCAGGCTGGGCGCGAACCCGGCGGCCGTCGGGGAGTCGGGCGTGCCCCACAGCGCCGCGTACGCACGGTTGCGTTCCCGCTGCCGCGCGAGGTCGTCGGCCGTCAGGTTCGGGGGGACCAGGGCCGGACCCGTCCCGAAGAGCACGATGCTGCGCACGCGATCGGGGTAGGTGGCCGCGAACAGCAACGTCATCGGGCCACCCTCGGAGTTGCCGAACAGGTGCGCCCGGTCGATGCCGGCGTGGTCCATGACCGCACGCAGGTCGTCGACCCGTTCGTCGATGTCCGCGGGACGGCTGCTGCGGTCCGAGCAACCGGTGCCGCGCTTGTCGAAGTGCACGTAACGGCAGAACGAACCGAAACGCTCGAGCATGGCCCGGATCGCCGGATACTGCCAGGACACCTCGATGTTCTGCGCCGTCGGCGGCACCGCCACCACGGTGTGCTCGCCCTGACCGAACACCTGGTAGGCCAGCCGCCCCGTCCGCGTCGGGGCGAAGTGGACCGGCAGGTCCTGCCACCATTCCCGCACGCCGATCTCCCACTCGATCCCCGCGTGCCACCGTAGACGGACGCGGCCGTCGAACTCGCCGATACCGTCTCCGCGACAGCCGTCGAGGAGGTGGCGTGGATCCGATCCGAATCAACGTGTGGTCCGACGTGGCCTGTCCCTGGTGCTACATCGGCAAGCGCCGGCTCGAGGCTGCGGTCGCGGTGTTCACCGCCGCCGTCGACGTCCCGACGGTCGAGGTCGAGTTCCACAGCTTCGAACTCTCGCCGGACACGCCCGTCGAGTTCGCGGGCAGCGCGGCCGACTTCCTGGCCGAGCACAAGGGGCTCCCACGCGAACAGGCCGTCCAGATGCAGGCGCAGGTCGCCGCCATCGCGGCCCAGGACGGGCTGCACTACGACTTCGCGTCACAGAAGCCGGCCAACACCCGCAAGGCCCACCAGGTCCTGCACCTGGCCAAACAGGCCGGACTCGACGTCCACGTCGCGATGAAGGAGCGGTTGCTCGCAGCCCACTTCGTCGAGGGGCGCCACATCGGCCGCGACGACGAGTTGGCCGACCTCGCCGCCGAGGTCGGCCTCGACCGGGACGAGGTGCTGGCGGCGCTGGCCGAGCGGCGCCACGACGCGGACGTGGACGCCGACATCGCACGCGCACGGCAACTGGGCGTCGACGGGGTCCCGTTCTTCGTGCTCGACGACCGTTACGGCGTGTCGGGGGCCCAGCCGACCGAGTTGTTCACGCAGGCGCTGCAGCAGGTCGTCGACGACCGCGCGGTGGCGGCAACCGGCATCTGACCCTCGGAGTTGGCGTGGGGCGAACGACCGCGGCGGCATGCGCCGCCCTGACCGCGGCAATGCTGCCCGTCTTCCTGGTCGGCGCGTTGGGCGACCACCTGCGGCGCGACCTCGGCCTCGGCGAAGCGGGACTCGGCGCCATCGTGACCGCGCTGTTCGTGGTGGCGGCCGTCTCGGCGCCCGTCGCCGGGCGCCTCGCCGAACGCACCGGGCCGGCGCTGCCGCTGCGGGTCGGTGTCCTCGGCGCAGCTGCGCTGGCCGCCGTCGCCGCGACGGCGACCGGCGCTTGGTACCTGGGTGTCGCCCTCGCGACGGTCGGCGTCACCATCGCCCTGGTCGACACGGGCGCGGCGCGCGCCTTCGCCGACCAGATCGCCGACGACCGCCTCGGTACGGCCTTCGGGATCAAGGAGGCCAGCGTCCCGGCTGCGTCGCTGCTCGCCGGTCTGGCCGTGCCGACCCTGGCAGCGGGCATCGGCTGGCGCTCCGCGTTCCTTGCCGCCGCCGTCGTCGCGGTCGGCGTCGTGGCCGTCGTGCCACGCGACCCCCCGCGACGGCGGGGACACACGCCGGCCGTGGCCGACGAGGGGGCACGGGCGGGCGCCACGTCCGGCGCCATCCTGGTGTTCGCCGCCGGGATCGGCCTCGGGGCCGGTGCCGCCACCGCCACCGCCACGTTCCTCGTGCCGGCGATGCTCGACCGGGGTATGGGTGCGACCGCGGCCGGGCTGACCCTGTCGGGTGCGAGCGTCGCGAGCATTCTCGCGCGCCTGTCACTCGGCTGCTGGGCCGACCGGCCGGCGACCCAGCCCGTGCACGCCATCACTGTCATGTGCCTCGTCGGCGCCGCGGGTGGCGCCGTCCTGTCCGCACCGGTGCCGGCGCTGCCCGCGATCCTCGCGGCGACGGTCGTGCTCGGCGCCGGCTGGGGCTGGACGGGGTTGGCGTTCCTGGCCGCGGTCCGCGCCAACCCGGCAGCACCCGGGGCCGCCGCGGGCACCGTGCTCAGCGGCCTCGGCGCCGGCGGTGCACTCGGCCCCCTGGCCTACGGCGCGCTCGCCGGCCGCGTCGGTTACGCCGCTGCCTGGGCCGCGGTCGCAGGCGCGTTCCTGGCGGCCGGCGCCACCAGCGTGGTCGCCCGCCGCCGGCTCGCCGTGCCGTAGCCGGTCACCGCTCGAGGTCGGGCAGGACCGCCGGGCCGGTCTTGCGGTCCAGCCGCTCGATGTGGTGCACCGTCTCCTCGAGCAGGGCGACGACCCGGTCGAAGTCGGCGACCAGCGCCTCGAGCGAGCCCGCCATCCCGTCGATGCCGCCGCGCGTGGCGACGAACTCGTCGCGCACTTCGGTCAGCGTGGACGACAGGGTGCCGAGGTCGCCTCGCACCCCGCCGAGGGTGGCGTTGGTGTCGTCGAGGCCCTCGCGCATGGCCGGCAGTTCCTCGAGGGTGCCGAGGCGCTCGCCGAGCGCTTCGATCCGAAGTTCCAGACGGGTCAGGGGGTCGGCCACGTCGGCGAGGCGGGCATCGAGATCGGACACGCCGCCCCCGACCCCCTCCATGCCGGTCTCGAGGCTGCCGATCCGGGGCGTGATCGTCTCCACGTCGCGGGCGATGCGGTCGACCTGCGGCTCCACCGCCTGCAGGACGGGCAGGCTCTCCTCGAGCAGTCCCATGGTCTTGTCGATGCGCGCCAGTGTCGGCACGAGCAGGCCGACACCGAGCACGATCGCACCGACCACGATCACCGCGGCGATGGCCAGCAGTCGGTCGACCGGCTGGCCCAGCATCGTGCGTCCGCGGACCAGTTCGGTCTGCGGTGGCTGCGGTCCGTCGGGCACCGTCAAGGCCTTGGTAGGGAGGGACGCGGCATCAAACGAGCGGCGATGGCATACGTGACGAACCCGGGAAAACCCGTAGCAGTCCTGCTATGTTCGTAGTAGAACTGCTACGACAACGGGAGCACATGGGTGGAGCCGACGACCGACGCCGTCGTGCAGGTACGCGACCTACGGATGCGCTACGGAGACACCGACGTCCTCGACGGCGTCACGTTCGAGGTGCGACGGGGCGAGGTGGTCACCCTGCTCGGTCCGAACGGTGCAGGCAAGACCACGACCATCGAGATCCTCGAGGGCTTCCGGATGCGTTCGGCCGGTCAGGTCGCGGTGCTCGGCACCGACCCCGCCGACGGTGACGAGGACTGGCGGGCGCGGACCGGGGTGGTGCTGCAGTCCTGGCGCGACCACGCCCGCTGGACGCCGCGCGACCTGCTTCTCCACCTCGGCGCGTACTACGCCCCCTACAGCACACCGCAGCGCTCCCGACCCCGTGACGTCGACGAGTTGATCGAGGTCGTGGGACTGGCCGGTCACGCGGACCAGAAGATCCTGACCCTCTCCGGCGGGCAGCGCCGGCGGCTCGACGTCGCGATCGGCATCATCGGCCGGCCGGAACTGCTGTTCCTCGACGAACCCACGGCCGGATTCGACCCGCACGCCCGGCGTGAGTTCCACGACCTCGTCCACCGACTGGCCGACTTCGAGGACACCACGATCCTGCTCACCACCCACGACCTCGACGAGGCCGAGAAACTCGCCGACCGCATCCTGATCCTGGCCGCCGGCCGGATCGTCGCCGACGGCAGTGCGGACGAACTCGCACGCCGGGTGTCGGGTCAGGCCCAGGTCCGCTGGAGCCGGGGCGGTGAACACTTCGTGCACGCCACCGCGGACGCGACGGCCTTCGTGCGCACGTTGCTGGCCGAACACCACGACATCGCCGACCTCGAGGTTCGCCGCGCGAGCCTCGAGGACACCTACATCACCCTCGTGCAGCAACACGAGTCCGGCCAGCAGGTGACCGAGGCATCGACCTTCGAGACGACCGCCGGCGCCCTGCCGCGAAAGGTCTGACGGTGAACCGCAACCTGCACGCGATCAAGGTCGGCGCCAGGCGCGGTTGGCACGAGTTCGTGCTCAGCCTCAAGAGCCCGCAGGACCAGGGCTTCTACCTGTTCATGGCGGTCGGCATCCTGACCTACCTCTGGTTCAACCGGGGCAACGAACTCGAGGGCACCGGGCTGTTCATGCCCACCTACGCGCTGCCCGGCATCCTCGGCGGCCTGATCGCCTTCAGCCTCGTCATCGGTCCCGCCTACGCGCTCGCCATGGAACGCGAGGACGGCACCCTGCTGCGCGCCACGGCGGTGCCGCGCGGCCTCGTCGGCTACGTCACCGGCCAGATCGTCCTCAACGCCGCAAGCCTGGCCCCGATGCTGCTGGTCATCCTGGTGCCGAGCTTCCTGCTCTTCGACGACCTGATGCACCAGGGCCCACGGGGTTTGTTCACGGTGGTGTGGGTGATCGTGGTCGGCCTGCTCGCCACGCTGCCGATCGGGATCGTCATCGGGTCGCTGGTCCCCAGTACCCAGAAGGTTGGCACCTGGGGGATGCTGCCGGTCATGATCCTCGTGAGCATCTCGGGCGTGTTCTTCCCCATGGCGGCACTGTGGGGCTGGGTCCAGGTCGTCGCCCAGGTCTTCCCGATCTACTGGCTCGGCCTCGGCATGCGCTCGGCGTTCCTGCCCGATGCGGCGTTGGTCATGGAGGTGGGGGAGTCGTGGCGGACGTGGCAGACCGTGGGTGTGCTGGCCGCGTGGGCGATCGCCGGGAGCCTTCTCGCCCCGAAGGTGCTGCGCCGGATGGCGCAACGGCAGTCCGGGTCCGCCGTCGCGGCGGCGCGTGAGCAGGCGGGCCAATGGGTGCGATGAGCGACGCGGTCGACAATCGAATCGCTCTGCTTCGCGCCGAGCAGGGGGTCAGCCGTCGGCAGTTGGCCGATGCCCTCGGCGTGCACTACCAGACGGTCGGCTACCTCGAACGGGGCGAGTACAACCCGAGCCTGCAGCTCGCGCTGCGCATCGCGCAGTTCTTCGACGTGCCGGTCGAGGCGGTGTTCTCGCTCGAGCCGTTCCCACGGGTGACCGACGAGGCGCGCTCCGCCTAGAGCGCGCCGACATCGGCCTCGCGCTCGTCCGCTTCCCGTTCCGCGGCGTCCATGCGTGCGTCCGTGACCTGGGTCATCAGGGCGAGCAGGGCGAGGTTCACGACGGCCATGATCGCGAACACGGCGCGGACCCCGAACATCTCGCCGAGGAGGCCGCCCAGCGCGGCACCGATCGGCATCGTGCCCCAGGCGACCAACCGGTAGCCGCTGTTGACGCGGCCCAACAGCCGATCGGGCGTGATGCGCTGCCGCAGGGACACCGTGATCACGTTCCAGACCACGATGAGCAGGCCGCCGATGAAGAACGCCCCGCCGAGCAGGTACGGGTCGGCCGTCAAGGCGGGTCCGCCGACCAACAGCGCGCTACCGGCGATCGAGGCGGCGAGCGCCCGGGCCCGGCCGAGCCTTCGCTCGATGCGCTCGGCCAGGAGTGAGCCGACGAGGCTGCCGAGCGCCATGGTGGTCAGCAGCACGCCGAAGGCGGGCTCGGACAGGCCCATGGCCGACCCGGGACCCACCGCGAAGATGACGAACAACGCGAACGCGGCGCTGGAGGCGAGGTTGAAGCCGCCCACCATGATGGCCAGCGTGCGCAACAGTCGGTGGCTGCGCAGGTAGCGCAGTCCCTCGGCGATGTCGGTGCGCATCGTGGTCGGCTGCTCCCGCGGGATACGGAAGGGACCCCGGACGAGAACCAGCGCACCCACCGCCACTAGCCACAGCGCCGCCGGTGTGGCGAACGCGGTGACGGCGCCGGCGGCGACGAGGAAGCCGCCGAGTGGGGGGCCGACGAACTGGTTGGCGGTCAACTCGGCCGCGTAGAGGCGCCCGTTGGCGCGGGACAACTGCTCGCGGCGCACGATCTGGGGCATGATCGACTGGGCGGAGGTGTCGTAGATCGTCTCGGCCACGCCGACGGCCAACGCGACGAGGTAGAGCACCCAGATGGTGCCGAGGTCGAACACGACCGCCAGCACGAGCGCGGCCAGGACGGCGGCACGGGCGAGGTTGGCGGCCAACATGAGGCGACGGCGGTCCATACGGTCGGCCAGCGCGCCGGCCTGGAGCGCGAACAACAGCCACGGCAGGGTCAGTGCGAACGTCAGGCCGGCGATCAGCGAGGGGGAGCGCGTGAACCGGATGGCCACCAGCGGCAACGCCACCTTGAAGACCCCGTCGGCGAGGTTCGACATCGCCGACGACGACCACAGTCGCCAGTAGTCCACCCCGAGCGGTCCTGCGGTCGCCCCGGACGCACCCGCCGCCCCGGGAGTGGGGGTGGTGGGTGCGTCGGAGGGCGTTGCGGTCTCGTCCATGTCGGCACGATGACATATCGATTGAGAAAAGTCAATCGATATTTGTTTCGTCGATCAGTGGCTCCGGCCCGCTACGCTGCCCGCCATGAGCAGCCACGACGACACGCCCGCGGGCGACGAGGCCACGGCATATCCCCGGCCGCGTCGTCCTGCGACCGTTGCCGAGGCCAAGGCGGTCGGGCATCCGCTGCGCATCCGGATCCTGCGGCTGTGCGGCCAGCGCGAGTTGACGAACAAGGAACTCGCCGACCGGCTCGGCAAGAGCCCTGGCACGATCCTGTACCACGTCCGCCAGTTGCTCGACGCGGGCCTGCTGGTCCCGGCCGAGGTGCGCACCGGGGCCAGTGGAGCGCTCGAGAAGCCCTACCGGTCCGCCGGTGTCACGTGGTGGCTCGAGGATCCGCTCGCCGACGCCGGTCCGGCGGCCGCGATGCTGCCGATCCAGGCCTTCTACGACGAGTTGCTCGAGGGCGGGCCCGAGGCGGTGGCCGGCATGGCCAGGTTCATGCTGCACCTGTCCGATGACGACCTGCACGAGTTCGAGCGGCGCATCCTGGCCATCCTCGACGAGTACATCGAGACCGACGACCAACGCCGCGACCAGCCTGCCTACGGCGGCCTCGTCGCCATGCATCGTCTGCCGGACTGACGCAGCCGTTGGCTGGGATTGCCCTGCCGTGGTTGGCCATCGTGTCCGCGAGCGGGCAGGATGCGGCCATGAGCATCTACGACATCCCCGTCCGTGCCCTCGACGGCTCGCCGGCCTCGTTGGGCGACCACCGTGACCAGGCGATGCTGATCGTCAACGTGGCGTCGCGCTGCGGGCTCACCCCGCAGTACGCCGGGCTCGAGGCGTTGCACGAGCGCTATGCCGCGCGCGGTTTCACGGTCGTGGGCATGCCGTGCAACCAGTTCGGCGGCCAGGAACCGGGCACCGGCGACGACATCGCCGAGTTCTGCTCGACGACCTACGGCGTCACCTTCCCGATGCTGGAGAAGGCCGACGTCAACGGCGACGACCGCCACCCGCTGTACGAGGTGCTGACCACCAACGCCGACGCCGACGGCGAGGCGGGTGACATCCAGTGGAACTTCGAGAAGTTCCTGGTCGCACCGGGCGGCGACGTCGTCGCACGCTTCCGGCCGCGCACCGAACCCGAGAGCGATGAGGTGGTCGCGGCCATCGAGGGCGTCCTGCCGCGCTGACGTGAACTGGAGCATCCATGGCCGACGAGCAGTGGCGTCCCGACACCCTCGCCGTGCGGGCGGGCACCCAGCGCAGCGCGTTCGGCGAGACGTCCGAGGCGCTCTTCCTCACCTCCGGCTACGTCTACGAGTCGGCGGCCGAGGCGGCCGCGGCCTTCGCCGGGGACGTCGACCGCTACATCTACAGCCGCCTCGGCAACCCGACGGTGTCGATGCTCGAGGAGCGACTGCGCAGCCTCGAGGGCGCCGAGGCGGCCTGGGCGACGGCCAGCGGGATGTCGGCGGTCTTCAACGCCCTGGCCGCGATGCTGAAGGCGGGGGACCGGGTCGTCGCGTCGCGCGGGCTGTTCGGGTCGTGCTTCCAGGTGCTCGACCAGATCCTGCCCCGCTGGGACATCCGCACCGACTTCGTCGACGGCGCTGACCTCGAACAGTGGGAACGGGCACTGTCGACCCCGGCCAGGGCCGTGTTCTTCGAGACGCCGTCGAACCCGATGCAGGAACTGGTCGACATCGCCGCGGTGTGCGAACTCGCCCACGCGGCGGGGGCACGGGTGATCGTCGACAACGTGTTCGCCACACCGGTGCTGCAACGACCGATGGAGTTCGGCGCGGACGTGGTCGTGTACTCCACGACCAAGCACCTCGACGGCCACGGCCGCACGCTCGGCGGCATGATCCTGGGCTCGACCGAGTTCGTGCAGGAGGACCTGCGGCCGCTGATGCGGCACACCGGCCCGACCATGAGCCCGTTCAACGCCTGGGTGGTGCTCAAGAGCCTCGAGACGCTGCGTCTGCGTGTCGAACACCAGACCGCCTCGGCGCTACGGCTGGCCACGTGGCTGCAGGACCACCCCACGGTCGAGGCGGTGCGCTACCCGTGGCTCGACTCGCACCCGCAGCACGGCCTCGCCACCAGGCAGATGTCGGGCGGCGGGTCGATCGTGACGTTCTGGGTGCCGGGTGGGACCGATCGGGCCTTCGCCGTCATCGACGCGCTCGGGTTGATCGACATCTCCAACAACCTCGGTGACGCCAAGTCGCTGGTCACCCACCCGGCCTCGACCACCCATCACAAGATCGGACCCGAGGTCCGCGCCGCGATGGGCGTGGGCGACGGGGTGATCCGCATCTCGGTCGGCCTCGAGGACGTCGCCGACCTGCAGGACGACCTCGACCGCGCCCTGCGCGCCTGAGGCTTCAGGGCCCGACGAGCACGACCGTCACGGCCGCGGTGTCGTCGTGGTGTCCACGACGCGATCGTCACCTCGTCGGCACGTCCTGAACGATGGCGGCTCGCAGGTCCAGCACCGCGCCCGCCAGGGCCGCATCGCCGACCGTGCTCGCGGCCCGCCTCGCCTCGTCGTGACCGACCATCCGCACGGCGCGGCGCCAGAAGACGTCGACGGGCGACTCGACGACCGCGGACGCCGGCTCGGTCGTGGCGTCGGCGAACCTCCAGCCATCCGGCCCGGACTCGAGCGTCCAGATCCGCTCGAACGGCCCGGTCACCCGCACGACGACGATCCGCTTCGAAACGCCGGGTCGCGGCAACGCGGCGGGCAGTCCACGAGCGAACGTTTCCACCACGGGTCCGGCAAACTCCTCGTCGTTCAGTCCGGGTCGCCCGACCGCCTCGCGTAGCTGCTGCTGGTGTACCCAACGCTCGGTGTATTCCCGCGCCACGTCCAGCCAGTTGGGGTGGGATCCAGGCCCAGCCCACGCCACCGAACTCTCGCGCGCCTCGGGATCGAGTCCGAGCAGATGCTCCTCGGTGGGGCCTGCCAGCCACTGCAGCAGGTCCCGCGTCAAGCGGGGCGAGAGCGTCGGGGTCATGGCCTCGACCCAGCGCTCGTTGACGCGGTTCAGTCCGATGACGAGTTCGTCCAGGCTCGAAGCGTCGATCCACGCGCCAGCGTGACCATCACGGTCGGCCGAGACCCGACGAAGGTCGTCATGGACGAGGTGGATCGCCAGTTGGTGGACCGACCAGGCAGGGCACGGGGTCGGTGCGCGCCATGCCTCGTCGTCGAGATCGGCGAGGAGGCGGACCAGCGCCTCCCGTTCCTCGTGGATCACGCGTGTCACGGCTACAGCCGGCCCGAACCGGCCTTGATCCGCCAACTCCATCGCACGTACCCACCGGCTCGCGTGTGGCATGCGTCCCCCGGTGAAGACCGGGCGGGGACGACAGTCATGGCGCAACGACGATACCGGGGTCGTGCGCGTGACCATGGCCGCGTGTGCTCGGTCGACGGAGCCCGTCACGGTCGGTTCAGACCGTCATCGGTGACGGTCTGGCTCGACCGGGCACGCGAGGTTCGACCGGACGACGGGAAGGTGGGGCCGGTCGGTGGTGGCGACCGCCGATGCGCAGATCTCCCCGGCGTTCGCCCGCTGCTGCGCTCAGGGTTCGATGACGTTGTTCGGGTCGGGCTGCTCGTCCGCCGGGGCCTGGCTGTAGTCGCCGAAGGGGCCGTCGCGCTCGGCGATGACGGCGCCGACACCGTCGCGCTGGGCACGCTCGATGAACGCGAGCGCATCGGGGGTGTTGCGCATCAGCCCGTCGAGGATGGGACCGAGCGCCTGCGTGCTGGCCAGCCCCATGTTCTCGTAGGCCTGGTTGACGATCAGCTTCATCGCAGCCAACTGCGACGAGGGGATGGAGGCCAACTGCTCGGCCCGCTCCCGCACGGTCGCCTCGAGGTCGGCGAACGGCACTGCCTCGTTGATCAGCCCGATGTCGGCGGCCTCGCGCCCCGACAGCGGCTTGCCGGTCAGCGCGTACTCCTTGGCCTTCGTCAGGCCCAGCCGGTACAGCCACATGCCCGACAGGTACGAGCCCCACATCCGCGAGTACGGGGTGCCGATACGGGCGTCCTCCGAGGCGATGACGAGGTCACCGCACAGCGCGGTGTCGCTGCCGCCGCCGACGCACCAACCGTGCACCTGCACGATCACCGGCTTGGAGGAACGCCACATGCTCATGAACTGCTGGGTCGGCGCCACCTGAGGTGCGGTGGAGAACGCGAAGTCCTTGCCCGGATCCCACCGGCCGTCCGTGGTCATGTACCGGTCCCAGTGTTCGAACCCGCCGCCGAAGTCGTAGCCGGCACAGAACGAGCGACCGGCGCCGCGCACCACGATCACCTTGACCTGCGGATCGCGGGTGGCCGTTCCGATCGCCTGCTCGAACTCCTCGGGCATCGGCGGCACGATCGTGTTCAGCCGCTGCGGGCGGTTGAGCGTGATCGTCGCGATCGCGCCGTCCACGTCGTAGAGCAGGGTCGTCAGGTCCATCGCGTTCGGCCTCCGGGTCGCAGGGCGCAGACGCTAGGCGACCTCGGCGGAGCTCAGGCGAGCGGCAGCATGTAGCGCCAGATCGCGACCACGTGCAGACTGCTCGCGGCGACGACCAGCACGTGGAACACCTCGTGGAAGCCGAACCAGGCCGGCGCCGGGTTCGGTCCCTGGCGGGCGTAGATGATGCCGCCGGCGATGTAGAGCAGGCCGCCGCCGATCACCAGCGTCAGACCGGCCGGCGACAGTTCGCCGGCGACCCGGATCAGCGGGATGGCGGCCAGCGACCCGAACGAGGAGTAGGCGGCGACGGTCAGCCAGCGGGGCCCCTTCAGCGGCGAGATCGCCACTCCCGCGCCGATGATCGCGATGCTCCAGGCGATCACCAGGCTCCAGGTACGCCAGGCACCGCCGAGGGCGTGCACGGCGAACGGGGTGAACGAGGCGGCGATGAACAACTGGATCATCGCGGTGTCCACGCGGGCCAACCACCGACGCACCGGTTCGGGCCACGGAGGGACGTGATAGACGCTCGAGACGAGGTAGAGCGCCACCAGGCAGATACCGAACACGGCGATGCTCACCCGTGGCAGGCCGGGGGACGCGGCCCGCCACAGCAGCGCGGCCGTCACCGCCGCAACGGGTACTGCGGCGCCGTGGATCCATCCGCGCAGGCGCGGGCGGGGCAGGATCGCCCGCGCGAGGCGCTTGCTGGGAGTGGGAGGCACGAGCGGCCTTCTCCTCGGTCCGTCCGGGCACCACCGGGCCGGTGACACGCCGCGGAACGAGGCGGACCGAGCCTATCGAGATCCGAACGGGGGATGAGGTCCGGTCAGACGGTGCTGCCGCGACCCTTGCGGCCCGAGGACATGCCCTCGGCGACGCCGATGAGCAGCACGGCCGCGACGACCGCGACGATGAAGCCGATCACGTTGAGCTCCCACATGTCGCCGGTACCGAGCAGGCTGGCGACCAGTCCGCCGATCACCGAGCCGGCGACACCGAGGAGCAGCGTCATGAGCAGGCTGAGGTCCTGCTTGCCCGACTTGATGAGACGAGCCAGCGCTCCGATGATCAGGCCGGCGACCAGGAATCCGATGATGCCCATGGTGTCTGTTCCTCCGGGTTACGTGGTGTTTCGCTGCGTGGAGTTGCGTGGGGACATCGTCGTCCGCGCAACGGTGGCTGTCACCTGTCCCGGCACGGTCGTTGGGGGCCGAGCGGTCGTCGGCCGCGCCGCCCGGTCAGGTGGTCGTACGACCATGGCCGAGAGCGCCAGTTCGTCAGGCCCACAGCCGGCGGGCACGCGCGCCGAGGTCAGCGCGCGCGGCGGCCAGGTCCAGGCTCACCAGGTGCCCGTCCGTGACGACCGGGACCCCGCCGACCAGCGCGTGCCTGACCCGGCGATCGGGTCCGAGCACCAGGCCGTCGACGGCGTCGGGGATGTCGGTGAGGTCGTCCGCGGGCCAGACGACGACATCACCGCGGGCGCCGACCTCGAGACGGCCGATGTCGTCGCGGCCGAGACAGGCAGCACCGCCGGTGGTGGCCATCGCCAGCGAGTCGGCGGGCGTGAGCGCGTCGGGTCGGCGCGCCCCCTGACGCGCCGAGAACAGGGCCTGGCGCAACTCGGTCACGAGTGTGCCCTGCTCGTTGGAGGCGACCCCGTCGACGCCGAGTCCGACCGGCACACCGGCGGCGAGCAGCTCGGGGGTGCGGCAGAAACCGGCAGCGAGTCGGGCGTTGCTCGACGGGCAGTGGGCGATGCCGGCGCCGGCGGCCGCGAGCCGGGCAATCTCGGCGTCGTCGAAGTGGACGCCGTGGGCGAACCAGACGTCGTCGCCGACCCAGCCGAGGTCCTCGATGACCGCCAACGGGCGCTTGCCGAAGCGCTCGAGGCAGTCGGCCTCCTCCTCACGGGTCTCGGCGAGGTGGGTGTGCAGGCGCAGCCCGCGGGAGCGGGCGAAGGCCGCCGACTCGCGCATCAGTTCCGGGGTGACGCTGAACGGGCTGCAGGGTGCGACGGTGACCGAGATGCGCTCGCCGTCGTGCCAGCGGTCGGCGACCCGCTCGGTCGAGGCCAGGATCGCGTCGAGGTCCTCGACGACGTCGTCGGGTGGCAGGCCACCGTCGGCCGCGCCGAGGTCCATCGAACCGCGGGCGAGGTGGAGCCGGATGCCGACCTCGAGTGCTGCCTCGGCGATGGCATCGAACACCGTGTCGTCGCCGCGCGGCACGAGGTAGTGGTGGTCCGCGGCGGTGGTGCAACCCGACAGTGCCAGTTCGGCCAGACCGACACGGGCGGCGGCCCGGACGTCTTCGACGTCGAGCCGGTTCCACACGGGGTAGAGCGTGGTGAGCCAGTCGAACAGGTTGCAGCTCACGGCCCGTCCGCGGGTCATCCACTGGTACAGGTGGTGGTGGGTGTTGACGAACCCGGCCGTGACGATGCCGCCGTCGGCGTCGACCACCACGTCGGCCTCGCGTGCGGGCACGTCACCGACCGCGGTGATCCAGCCGTCCTCGATCGCGACGTCGCCCGGCCAGCGTGCTCCCCGCACCACCACCCGACTCACGGCGCGAGAGCTATGTGTTCGGGGCGGACGGGAACGCGTACGAGTGGGAGCCCGGTGGCGTCGCGGATGGCGGCGACGACGGCGGGCGTCGACGAGATGGTGGGGGGCTCGCCGACGCCCTTGGCGCCGAAGGGGGCGCCGGGCTCGGGCTGCTCGACCAGGGTCTGGACGACGGCCGGCATGTCCAGCGCGGTCGGGATCAGGTAATCGGTGAAGGAGGGGTTCCTGATGCGACCGTCCTCGACGAGGATCTCCTCCATGACCGCCAGCCCGACACCCTGGGCGATGCCGCCCTCGATCTGTCCGGTCACGGCCCGGGGGTTGAGGGCCTTGCCGACGTCCTGACCGGTGGCGACCTGCACCACGCGGACCAGGCCGAGTCCGGGGTCGACGTCGACCACGGCCCGATGGGCAGCGAAGGCGAACGACACGTGCGCGTTGCCCTGGCCGTGCTCGTCGAGCGGGTCCGTCGGCGGGTGGTGGTGCTCGCGGATCTCCTCGACAGGGCCGTCGGCGAGCAGGTCGGTGACCGCGATCCCGACGCCGGTGTCGACCTCGACGACCTCGTCGCCGCGCAGGTCGAAGCGCAGACGTCGGGATCCTTCGAGCGGCTCGCCCTCGCGGGCTGCGGCGCGCTCGAGCAGCGTCTCCTTCACCGCCCGGGCCGCGATCTGCACGGCGCCACCGCTCATCCAGGTCTGCCGTGACGCGCTGCTGCTCCCGGCCGAGCCGATCGTGGTGTCGGCGGGCCGCAGCAGGACCCGGTCGACGTGCAGTTCGGTGCGCACGATCTGCTGGGCGAGCGTGACGAACCCCTGGCCGACCTCGGCCGCCGCGCAGTGGACGGTGGCGAACGGGGCGCCACCGGCGTCGAGTTCCAGCCGCACGCCGGCGGTCGAGTAATCGTCGAACCCCTCCGAGTACAACAGGTTCTTGATGCTGACCGCGATCCCGGTGCCACGGCGGACGTCTTCCCGCGTGGCGGTCAGTCCGGCGCCGCCGGGCAGCAGCATCGGGGACTCGTCGGACGACGCTGCGGGCGGCAGGTCGTGGGCGATGCAGGCCTCGATGACCTCGCGGACCGGCGCCGTGCCCGTGATGACCTGACCGGTCAGCAACTCGTCGCCGGTCTCGAGCGCGTTGCGCAGGCGCAGCTCGACCGGGTCCATGTCGAGTGCGGCAGCAAGGCGGTCCATCTGGGCCTCGTGACCGAAACAGACCTGCACCACACCGAAGCCGCGCATCGCGCCGCACGGCGGGTTGTTGGTCCGCACCGCCCAGCCGTCGATGCGGGCGTGGGGGATCCGGTAGGGCCCGCCGGCGAAGCAGACCGCGTTGGCCAGCACCGCCGGTGACGTCGACGCGTAGGCGCCGCCGTCGAACAGCAGCTCGGCCTCGACCTTGACCAGCAGACCGTCGCGGGTGGCGTGGTGGCGGTAGCGCATCCGTGCCGGATGGCGGTGGACGTGGCCGTAGAAGCTCTCCTCGCGCGAGTACTGCATCTTGACCGGTCGCCCCGTCCGCAGTGCGAGCAGGCAGGCGTGCACCTGCAGGCTGACGTCCTCGCGGGCACCGAACGCCCCGCCGACGCCGGCCAGTGTGAGACGGAGCTGGTCGGGCTGGAGATCGAGGCAGGCGGCGACCTGCTCGTGGTCGACGTGCAGCCACTGGGTCGAAATGTAGAGCTCGACCCCGCCGTCACCGGTCGGTACGGCCAGGCCGGACTCCGGACCGAGGAAGGCCTGGTCCTGCATGCCGACCTCGTAGGTGCCCTCGACCACCACGTCGCCCTCGACACCGTCGGGGTCGCCGTGCAGCAGTGGCAGGTGACGGAACACGTTGCCGTCGGGGTGGATCGGCGCGGCCTCGCGGGACGCCTCGGGGTCGGTCAGCGGTTCGAGGAGGTCGTAGTCGACCTCGATGGCGCGGATCGCCCGCAGGGCCTGTTCGGGGTGTTCGGCGGCGACCAGCGCGACCGGTTCGCCCTGGTAGCGCACGACGTCGCGGGCCAGGACCGGCTGGTCCTTGTGCTCGAGGCCGTAGGTGGGGGAGCCCGGCACGTCGTCGGCGGTCAGGATCGCCGCCACGCCCGGCATGCCGGCCGCGACCGACGTGTCGATGCCGCGGATGCGGGCGGCGGGATGCGGGCTGCGCAGGGTCCGGCCCCACAGCATCCGGTCGGCGAACAGGTCGGACGAGAAGGCGAACTCGCCGGTCACCTTGGGGGTGCCGTCGGGGCGGTCGACGGTCTCGCCGACACCGCCTGCGACATCGGGACGGGTGCGTGGCGGCGTCGCGATGCTCATGCGCCCGCCCGCCGGGCCTGGACGGTCGCGACCGCCTCGAAGATCCGCCCGTAGCCGGTACACCGGCACAGGTTGCCGCTGAGCGCCTCGCGGACCTCGAGTTCGTCCGCGTCCGGC
>JAGXST010000285.1 GCA_018335555.1 Actinomycetota bacterium
GGTCGCCCGACACGTCCATGGCCGGGGACCGCTCACGGCCGGGTGCGATGCCGGCCGGGATGCCGCTCGCGGCCCGCATGCGGCCACGCGACCTCGACGAGTACGTCGGGCAACTCGATGCGCTCGGCAAGGGCAAACCGCTGCGCGCGATGCTCGACCAGGGCGAGTTGCGCTCGCTGATCCTGTGGGGGCCTCCGGGCGTCGGCAAGACCAGTCTCGCCACGGTCATCGCCGCCCACGTCGACGCGTCGTGGACCGAGCTGTCCGCGGTGACGGCGGGCGTCAAGGACGTGCGGCGCATCATCGACGAGGGTCGCAGCCGGTTGGACCTGCGCGGCCGACGGACGGTGCTGTTCGTCGACGAGATCCACCGGTTCAACAAGTCCCAGCAGGACGCGCTGCTGCCGGGCGTCGAGGCCGGCTGGGTCACCCTGATCGGCGCGACGACCGAGAACCCGTTCTTCGAACTCAACCCGCCGCTGCTGTCGCGCTGCCAACTCGTGCGGCTGCAGCCGCTGACCGACGACGACCTGCGCACGCTGCTCGACCGTGCCGTCGCCGACCCCGACCGGGGATTCGGCGGGCGGGTCACGCTGAGCGCCGACGCGGGCGACCACCTCGTCCACGTCGGCGACGGCGACGCACGCGCGGCCCTGACCGCGCTGGAGATCGCCGCCGCAGCCGCCGGGGTGACGCGCGCCGGGGTGGACGGGCCGAGCGCCGACCTCGACCTCGACGCGGTCGCCGACGCAATGCAGCGGTTCCGCTACGACAAGGCGTCGGACCAGCACTACGACATCGTCAGCGCCTTCATCAAGTCGCTGCGAGGTTCGGACCCCGATGCCGCCGTCTACTGGCTGCTGCGCATGCTCGAGGGCGGCGAGGATCCGCGCTTCGTCGCCCGGAGGATGGTCATCTTCGCCTCCGAGGACGTCGGCCTCGCCGACCGGCAGGCGCTGCCGCTGGCGGTCGCTGCCTTCGACGCGCTCGACAAGGTCGGGCTGCCCGAGGCCCGATACGCGCTGGTCCACGCCGCGATCGCGCTGGCGGTCGCCCCGAAGTCGAACAGCGTCACGCGCGCGATCGGCGCCGGTCTCGAAGCGGTCCGGACCTACGGCAACGCGCCCGTGCCGCCGCATCTGCGCGACGCCCACTACAAGGGCGCGCGCGCCCTCGGGCACGGCGCCGGGTACGACTATCCTCACGACCACCCCAGCGGGTTCGCGTCGGATCAGCGGTACCTGCCCGACGAGCTGGACGGGGCGCGGCTGTACGAGCCGTCCCGTCACGGCCACGAGGCAGCCGTTGCCGAACGTGTCACCGCCCTGCGCGAGCAGGCACGGGACCGACCGACCAAGCAACGACCGGGAGACAAGCCGACGTGACCGTCAGGGACTGGGCCATCGTGGCAGGCGCGCTGTTCTGGGGCGTGCTCGTGGTCATGCTGTGCCTGCTGGTCATGCGGGCCATGAAGCTGCTCGACAGCGTCATCGGCACCGTCGGCCGCGTGACCGACGAGACCGTCCCGATCCTGCGCGGCGTCACCGACACGGTCGCCGGCGTCAACGTCGAACTCGCCCGCGTCGACACCATCGTCGCCGGCGTCCAGTCGATCACCTCGACCACGGACCGGATCGTCGGCGTGGTCCATGCCATCCTGGCCAACCCGTTGATCAAGGCCGCGGCCGTGGCCGCGGGTACCGCCAAGGCCGCCCGCGCCCTGCGCGACTGACCCAAGGCACCCCCATGCGCGTCTTCTCGCTCGCCCTCGGACTCGGCGCCGGGCTGCTGCTGGGCGCCTACGCCGTGCGCAAGCTCGACGCAGCCAAGCGCGCCACCTCGCCCGTCCACGTCGCCGGGCGCGCCGGTCAGGCCGCCGGCACGTTCAGCGAGCGTCTGCGGTACGCCGCCGAGGAGGGTCGTCGCGCCGCCCAGGCGCGCGAGGCCGAGCTGCGCACGCGCTACCGGGTCCCGCACCTGGCCGACGCCGCAGGTGACGCACCGGCACGCGCGAGCGGCGACTGACGCCGCGCAGCCCGAACTGGCTCGAGCGCCCCCCAGCGGACACCCTGGGACGCGGCGCCCCCGATCGACAGCGAGACGACGTGGACTCCCTCACCATCCGCAACACCTTCATCGACTTCTACGAGAGTCGCGGCCACCGCCGCTACGACTCCGCATCGCTGATCCCACAGGACCCGTCCGTCCTGCTCACGATCGCCGGCATGCTGCCTTTCAAGCCGTACTTCATGGGCGACGCGACGCCGCCCACGCCACGCGCCACCAGCTTCCAGAAGTGCGCCCGCACCAACGACATCGAGAACGTCGGCGTCACGACCCGGCACCTGACGTTCTTCGAGATGCTGGGCAACTTCAGCTTCGGCGACTACTTCAAGCGCGAGGCGATCCGCTGGGCCTGGGAGCTGTCGGTCGAGCACTTCCGCCTCGACCCCGAACGCATCTGGGTCACCGTCTACGAGGACGACGACGAGGCCGAACAGCTCTGGCTCGAGGAGTCCGGCATCCCTGCCGAGCGCATCCAACGCCTCGGTGCCGACGACAACTACTGGTGGACCCACGCCGCCGGGCCCGGTGGACCCAACACCGAGCTGTACTACGACCGCGGCGAGGCCTACGGCGAGGCGGGTGGCCCGGCCGTCAACGACGAGCGCTACCTCGAGTACTACAACCTGGTGTTCATGCAGCACGCCCTCGACGACGACGGAAACATCCTGGGTGAGCTGCCGGCCCAGAACGTCGACACCGGCCTCGGACTCGAGCGCATGGCGGTGCTGCTGCAGGGCGTCGACAACGTCTTCGAGACCGACCTGTTCGCGCCGCTGCTCGCCCGCGCGGGCGAGCTGACGGGTGCCACCTACGGCGCGGACGGCAAGCGCGACGTGTCGTTGCGCGTCATCGCCGAGCACGCCCGCACCGCCGCGTTCCTGATCGCCGACGGGGTGCTGCCCTCCAAGGAGGGCCGCGGTTACGTGCTGCGTCGGCTGATGCGCCGCGCCATCCGCCACGGCCAACTCCTCGGCCTCGATGTCTCCAGCGGCCAGAAGCTGCTGGTGCCGATGGTCGAGCAGGTCATCGAGCAGATGCGCGAGAGCTACCCCGACCTCGACAAGCAGCGCGAGTTGATCACCCGCGTCGCCGGCGCCGAGGAGAACGACTTCGGTGCCCGCCTCCGCCAGGGCCTCGAGCGCGTGGACCAGGCGATCACGACCGTCCGCGGCACCGACGGCGCGTCCTTCCCGGGGGATGTCGCCTTCGAACTGCACGACACCTTCGGGTTCCCGATCGACCTGACCGCCGAGATCGCCGAGGACGCCGGGCTCGCGCTCGACCGCGACGCGTTCGACGAGTTGATGCAACAGCAGCGCGAGCGGGCGCGCGCCGGCGCCAAGAAGGGCGGCGGCGGCGTACCGGTCGAGACCTACCGTGAGGCGGCCGCGCTGGTCGGCACCACCGACTTCCTCGGCTACGAGACCTTGACCGCCGAGGCCGAACTCGGCGCGATCGTCACACCGGGCGGCGTCCAGCACAGCGCCACCGAGGGCGACGAGGTCGAGGTCGTGCTGCCGCGCACCCCGTTCTACGCCGAGGGGGGCGGCCAGGTCGGCGATGTCGGCCTGCTCGAGACCCCGACCGGGCGTCTGCAGGTGCTCGACACCCAGGAGGCGATCGAGGGCCTGACCGTGCACCGTGCCCGCGTCGTCGCCGGCGAGGTGCTCCAGGGTCAGTCGGTCGTTGCGCACGTCGACGGCTCCAGGCGCGTGGCCACCGCCCGCAGCCACTCGGCGACGCACGTGCTGCACGCCACCATCAAGGAATTTCTCGGCGAACACGCCCAGCAGGCCGGTTCGCTGGTCCAGCCGGGTCGCCTGCGCTTCGACTTCCCCCACTTCGAGTCGGTCTCGCGCGAGCGGTTGGCCGAGATCGAAGCGACGATCAACGAACGCGTGCTGCGCGACCCGCACGTGCACACCGACGTGATGAGCATCGACGACGCCAAGAAGGCCGGTGCGGTCGCCAACTTCGGTGACAAGTACGGCCAGGTCGTCCGCGTGGTCACGATCGGTGAGTTCTCCAAGGAGTTGTGCGGGGGCACCCACGTCCCGTCGGGCGCCAAGATCGGCACGATCACGATCGTGCGCGAGGAGTCGATCGGGTCCAACACCCGCCGTGTCGAGGCGCTGACCGGCGTGGACGCGTTCAGCTACCTGTCGAAGGAACGGATGGTCGCCGAGGAGATCGCGCGGCTGGTCGACGTCCCGAGCGACCAGGCGGTCGAGCGGGTCCAGGGGCTGCTGGACCGGCTCAAGGCGGCGGACAGGGAACTGGCCAAGCTGCGCGGCGCGAACCTGTCGCAGGAAGCGAAGCAGATCGCGGACGCGGCCACCCGCGAGGACGGCCTCGCGGTCGTCGTGACGCGCGTCGACGGCCTCGCCCATGACGATCTGCGTCGCCTCGCGACCGAGATCCGCGGCAACCTCGGGCAGCGTGCCGTGGTCGTGGTCGGCTCGGCGTCCGGAGACGGCAAGGCCCAGTTGATCTGCGCCGTGTCCGCCGACCTGGCCGAGGCCGGTGTCGAAGCGCGTCCGATCCTGCATCCCGCGGCGCAGGTCGTCGGCGGGGGAGCGGGCGGCAAGGGTGACCTCGCCCAGGCCGGCGGCAAGCAGGGCGAAAAGCTCGACGAGGCGCTGCAGGTCGCGGCCCGCGAGGCCCGGACTGCGGTGGGTGGCCGATGAGCTACCAACCCGGCAAGCGCCGTTCCGACGACCTGCCCGCGGTCGGTCGGCTGCTCGCGATCGACCTCGGAGAGGTCCGCATCGGCCTGGCCGTCTCGGACCCGACCCAGACGATCGCTTCTCCCTCCGAGACCCTGTCCGTGCCGCGCAACCAGGACGGACCGGCACTCGACGGGCTCGTCAACGCCGTCACCCGCCACGAGGTCGTCGGGCTGGTCGTCGGTGAGCCGCGCCAACTCGACGGCAGCGAAGGGGAGCCGGCGCAGCGGGCGCGCTGGTTCGCCGAACGACTGCGCGAGCGGACCGGACTACCCGTCGCATTGTGGGACGAGCGCTTCACCACGACCGAGGCGGAACGGGTCATGATCGCCGGCGACGCCTCGCGCGAGGAACGGCGCGAGAGCATCGACGGGGTGGCGGCCAGCCTGTTCCTGCAGGCCGTGCTCGAGATGCAACGCCGACGGCGTGCCGGCTGACGCGCGACCAGCGACGAGACGGCCACAGGGCCGATGGAGAGGGAGAGCAAGGTGGCGTTGAGCCGGGGCTCGAAGTGGTTTCTGGGGTTTCTCGCGCTGGCCGGGGCCGGTGTCGGAGCCGGCGTGCTGTGGCTGCAGGACGCCCTGCCCCAGCTCGACGCGGTCGAAGCGGGGGAACCGGTGACCCTGACGGTGGAGTCCGGCGAGACGGTGCGCTCGGTCGCCGACCGCCTCACCGACCTCGGCGTGGTCCGCAACGCCACGACCTTCCGTATCGCGGCCGGCGAGGCCGAGCTGGCCAACCGCCTGCAACCCGGCGAGTACGACCTCGAGACCGGGATGGGTTCGGACGCCGCCCTCGAGGTGCTGCTCGCCGGCCCGACGCGCGGCGGACCCGTCGCCGGCGTCCGGTTCACGGTGCAGGAAGGGCTCTCGGTCGAACGCACGCTCGCGCGTCTGGCGGAGCAGTTCGACGACCACGACCAGGCCGCGTTCCGCGCCGTCCTCGACGAGCGCACGCGGGCGGGCGCGAACGACGAGGGTGTCCTGCGCCTGCCCGACTGGGTTCCCGAGCCCGCCGACGCGCCCGAGGCGGTCGAGGAGCCCTACGAGGGGCTGCTGTTCCCCGAGACCTACGAGATCCGTGGCGACGCGACGCCGTTGGACATCCTGCAGCGCATGGTGGACCAGCTCGAGTCCGAGATGGAGCGGGTCCCGCAGGACGCCGTCGCGGCGGCCGAGGTGCGCGGCCTCGAGCGCTACGAGGTGCTGACCATCGCGAGCCTGATCGAGCGCGAGACGCGGGTCGACGACGAACGCGCGACGGTGGCGGGTGTCATCGCCAACCGCATCGACGCCGGAATGCGCCTGCAGATCGACGCGACCGTGCTGTACGCGCTGGACGAGGAGCGCGACGTCGTCCTGCTCGACGACCTCGAGGTCCAGCATCCGTACAACACCTACGTGATCGACGGGCTGCCGCCCGGGCCGATCTCGGGGCTGGGAAGCGCCTCGTTGCTGGCCGCGTTCGAACCGGCCGAGGTCAGCTACCTGTTCTACGTGCTGACGCCCGAGTGCGACGGCCGCCACGTGTTCGCCGACACCCTGGACGAGCACAACGTCAACGTGGCCGCCTTCCGTGACGCCGGTCGCTGCCAGGGCGAGGACCTGCCAGGGTGAGCGGCGGCGGCCGAGTGAACCGAAGGGCGAGGCCGCCGGCCCCGGTGGGTGGGCCCCGGGGGGGCCGTGGGGAGGCGTGGTCGTGAGCCGGCCGGTCGACGGAGCGCCGTGGCCGACCGCGTCGACGCGGCCGGTCGTGCTGCTCGGCTGGCCCGTGGCCCACTCGCTGTCGCCGGTGATCCACAACGCGGCGTTCCGGGAGCAGGGAATCGACCTGGTCTACCTGGCCCTGCCGTGTCCGCCCGAGGATCTCGGGCAGGTGGTCCACGGTCTCGGCGCAACCGGCGCCGCCGGCGCCAACGTCACCGTCCCGCACAAGCAGGCCACCGCTGAGCTGTGCGACCGGCTCACCGACGAGGCGACCCTGATCGGCGCCGTCAACACGCTGACCTGGGGCCCCGACGGCCTGCTCGGCGACAACACCGACGCGGTCGGGCTGGCGGATGCACTGCAGGCCGATGTCGTGGTGGCTCCCGGCGACCACCTCGTCGTGCTGGGCACCGGAGGCGCGGCCCGGGCGGCCGTCGTCGCGGCCGGCCGCCTGCAGTGCCGTCTGAGCGTGGTCGGGCGTCGGGTCGACGCCGCGTCGGCGCTGGCCGAACTCGGCGGCCGAGCGGGCGCACGTTCGCCGGCCGCTGTTGACGTCGCCGACCACGCCACCCTCGAAGGCGTGGTCGCCTCCGGGCGTATCGTGATGAACGCGACGCCGCTCGGCCTCCACGGCGAGGAACTCCCCGCTGCCTTCCACGCGCTGCACCCGGGCCAGGTCGCCTACGACCTGCTCTATCCGCGCGTCGGCGGCGTGGAGACCCCGTTCCTGCGGGCAGCCGCCGACCGTGGGGCCGACGGCTTCCACGGGCTCGGGATGCTGGTCGGCCAGGCGGCCGCGTCCTACCACCGCTGGACCGGCCGCTCCGCACCGGTCGGGGTGATGTCCGCGGCGGCGCTGGCAGCGATCGCGCACCGCGAGGCGTAGACGCGGAACGCAGGGCGCGGACCGGTCGGGTTTCGGCGGTTCGCGGGTCCTGGCTCAAGTGGGCGGGGTCGGCGGCCGATGTCTGGGTTGCGGACCCGCTGCAGTCACGTCTCGGCCGGTCCTCGATCGACGCACGCGCGAACGGAGCCCACGTGTCCGACCACCTCGACAGCCGCGCCGGCCGACTGGCCGCTGCCCTCGACGACTTCCTCGCCTCGTCACCCGACGTCGAGGCGGCCGCCGTCGTCTCGTTCGACGGTCTGCCGATGGCGAGCGCGTTGCCAGACGACCTCGAGGAGGACCGCGTCGGTGCCATGAGCGCCGCCCTGCTCTCGCTCGGTGAGCAGGCTGCGGTCGGGCTCGGCCGTGGTCGCCTCAACCAGGTGTTCGTCGAGGGGGAGCACGGCTTCGTGTTCCTGATGAGCTGCCGCGACCAGGCGGTACTCGCCGCCGTCGCCGCGCGACCCGCCAAGATCGGGTTCATGCTCTACGAGATGCGCCGCGCCGCCGAGACCGTCGGGCACGTGCTCGAGATCGACGCGGCCCCGGCCGCCGGGGAACACGAGGTCGACGGTGCGCCGCACCTCGCTGCGGTGCCGCTCAGCCCGTCGTGGACCCACCCGTCGGGCTACAGCGATAGTGACGACGACCCCGTCCAGCAGGCCGTCGAGGCCTTCGCCGCGTCGGTCCCGGCGGCCGACGAACCGGCGCCGTGGAACCAGCCGCTCGCACCTGCCGAGCCCGTGTGGGACGCACCGGCCGCGCCAGGCGCGCAGGTCGCCGACGCGCCGGTCTGGGCGCAGCCGGCCGCAGAGCCCGACCGGTTCGAGCCCGTCGAGCCCGAGCCCGTGTGGGCACGGACCGAGGAAGAGCCCTACGCGGCCCTGGGCGAACTGCGTGCCGTGGGCGCCGACGTACCCGCGACCCCGGCCCCCCCGACCCCGCCTCCGGCCGCCCCGTCGTCGCAGTACACGCCCGGTGCCCCCGCCGGTCCCGACGAGTCCGACCTTCTCGCCGTCCTGGCGACCGACCCGCTGACCCGGGCCGACGACCACGACCTGCTGACCGAGGCGCTGTTCGAGGTGCGACGCGCCACCGGCAGCGACGCTTCGCAGGTGCCCTCGTGGGCCCGGCCCGACACGGCCGGCAACGGCCGGGGGTAGGTGAGTGCCGTGCTCGAAGGCCGCCTGGGAGACATCAACCTCCTCGACATCCTGCAACTACTGACGGCGACCGCCAAGACGGGCCGCCTCAGCGTCGCGCTGCACGACGGCGTCGCGCACGTCGACCTGCGCGAGGGCCAGGTGCTCGACGTCGTCGCGCCCGTCGGCGATGCCTCCGCGCCGTCGGACGGACCGCTCGTCGAGCGACTGACGGAGCTATTGAGCCGCAACGAGGGCCGGTTCCGTTTCGAGGGGCCCACTTCGCAGCCGCCGGTGCCCGAGCAACCGCATGCCGATCCGGTGTTCGAGGAGGCCCGCGCGCGACTGCGGACCTGGCCGCAACTGCTGTCGAGGTTGGGCGGCGAGCAGGCCGTCCTCCACCTGTCCTGCCCGAGCGACATCGCGCCGGTCACGCTCAGCCCCGACCGTTGGCGACTGATCACCCTCGTCGACGGCCGGCGGACGGTCGCCGGCATCGTGACGGCCTCAGGCGGCGGCGTGTTCCGGACCCACCGGGCGCTGGTCGACCTCGTCGACGCCGGCCTGGTCACCGTGATGGCACCCCCGCCGCTGAACGGGCGGGGCCTGCGCACCCGGGTACGCCCCGATCGGGTGTCCGGCGGTGACGACGCCGAGGTGGACATCGCCCTCATCGAGCGGCTCATCCACGGCGTGGAACGGCTGTGACCGGACCGACGAAGACGCTGCTCCACCACGATGGCCCGACCGGCACCTCGATGCCGGCCGGGCTCAAGATCGTGGTGACCGGGCCGTTCGACGCGGGCAAGACCACCCTGATCGAGACGATCTCGGAGATCGCGGTGGTCTCGACCGAACGTGCCGTCAGCGGCTGGTCGCAGGAGGCCGAGGTCGAGCACTCCGGGCGGACGACGGTCGCCATGGACTACGGCCGGGTGTCGCTCGAGGCCGGACTCGCCCTCCACCTGTTCGGTACACCGGGGCAGGAGCGCTTCGAGTTCATGTGGGACATCCTGGCCGAGGGCATGCTCGGATTCGTCCTGGTCGTCGACGCGCGCCGGCCGGAGACCCTCGTCGACGCGCGCCACCAGCACGCCCACTTCGGCGCTGCTGCGGACGTGCCCGTCGTCGTCGCGGTGAACAAGCTGCCGGTCGGGGCCGACGAGGCGGCAGCGCTGGCCGTCGTCCGCGAGCGTCTCGCCGTCGCGGGGGACGTCCCCGTGCTCGCGGTCGACGTGCGCCTGCGCGAGGACGTCAAGCGCGTCCTGGTCGCGCTGCTGCAGGCGGTCCTCGCCCGCATGACCGGGGACGCGGACTCCGACACCTCGGTCGCGGCGGTGCACCGATGAGGGCGCTGCCACAGATCCTGCTCGATCGCGGCCTCGTCTCGGCCGACCACCTCCGCGAGGCGGAGGTCGAGCAGCAACAGACCGGCCGTTCGCTCGGACGCGTCCTCGTCGACCGGGGGCTGCTGAGCGAGAAGTCCCTGGTCGGCGCCCTCGCGGCCCAGATCGGGCTGGACTTCGTCGACCTCGCCGACGCCGACATCGACGCCCGCCTGGCGACGCTGGTGGCCGCGAACACCCTGCGCAAGCACAGCGTGCTGCCCTACGCCATGCGCGACGGCAAGTTGCTCGTGGCCATGAGCGACCCGTCCAACGTGGTCGCCATCGACGACGTCCGCACCATCACCAAGCACGACATCCAACCGGTCGTCGCGACCCGTGACGACATCCACGCGGCCATCGACCGGTTCGCCCACCTCACCGACGACATCGAGGCGATGGCCGGCGACCTCGCCGACGGCGGCGACGTCGAGGACGACCTCAGCTCGATCCGGGCGGTCGTCGAGGAAGCCCCGATCGTCAAGTTCGTCAACCTGCTCATCTCGCAGGCCGTCGCGGACGGCGCGTCGGACATCCACATCGAACCGGGGGAGCGTGACCTGCGGGTGCGCTACCGCATCGACGGCGTCCTCCACGAGGTGATGCGCTCGCCCAAGACGATCCAGTCCGGTGTCATCAGCCGGCTCAAGATCATGGCCGACGTGGACATCGCCGAGCGCCGCATCCCGCAGGACGGCCGCATCAGCGTCACCTCGAACAACAAGGGCATCGACCTGCGCTTCTCGACCCTGCCGACGGTGCACGGCGAGAAGGTCGTCATGCGCATCCTCGACAAGTCGTCGGTGCTGCTCGAACTCGAGGACCTCGGCTTCCTCGAGCACAACCACAAGCGCTTCGAGGAGTCCTACCTCAAGCCGTACGGGACGATCCTGGTGACCGGTCCGACCGGGTCCGGAAAGTCCACGACCCTGTACGCGACGCTCAACGTGCTCAACCAGGACGGCGTCAACATCATCACGACCGAGGACCCGGTGGAGTACCGCCTGGCCGGGATCAGCCAGGTCCAGGTGAACCCGAAGGTCGGCCTGACCTTCGCGACGGCGCTGCGCTCGATTCTGCGCCAGGACCCCGACATCGTCCTGGTCGGCGAGATGCGCGACCGCGAGACCGCCCAGATCGGCATCGAGGCGGCCCTCACCGGCCACCTCGTGCTGTCCACGCTGCACACCAACGACGCGCCGTCCGCGGTCGTCCGGCTGACCGAGATGGGCATCGAACCGTTCCTGGTCGGCTCGGCGGTCGACTGTGTGCTGGCCCAGCGCCTCGCCCGAAAGGTCTGCGCCCGCTGCGTCGACATGGTCCGGCCGGAGCCCGAGATGCTCGTGGCCGCGGGATTCCCGGCGGACGTGGCCGCCGAGCGGCCGGAGTTGCCCCGCGCAATCGGCTGTCAGGCCTGCAGCAACACCGGCTACCGCGGACGCATGGCCATCCACGAGGTCATGACCGTGACCGAGGAGATCGAACGCCTCGCCGTCTCCCGCGCCTCGTCCGACGAGATCGGGCGGATGGCGATCGAGCAGGGCATGCAGACCCTGCGCGAGGACGGGCTGGCGAAGGTGTTGCTCGGGCGGACCACGCTCGAGGAAATCGCACGGGTCGTCATCTGATGCGACCGACCCCCAGGAGGACGATGTGAGCGGTCTCGGTGAAGCGCTGGTCGACGGCGGGGTGCTCAGCCCCGACCAGTTGCGCTGGGCCGAGGAGCGTTCGGCGGCGGGCGAAGGCAGCCTGCCCAAGGTGCTGCTCGATCACCGCCTGGCGGGGGAGTCCGACCTCGTGCGCGCCCTGGCGGCGACGCTGGGGATGCCCTACGCCGAGGTGGCTGCGGCGCACGTCGACCCACACGCGGCCGGGCTGCTGTCGGGTGAGGTCGCACGCGCCCTGATCGCGCTGCCGGTCGGGTTCGGCGACGACGACGAGATCGTGGTCGCGATCGCCGATCCGCACGACTCGGGTCTGCGCGACCGTCTGGCGCAGGAGCTGGGCATGCCGGTCAGGCTCGCGCTGGCCCCGCGCCGCGACCTGGTCGAGGCGATCGACGCGCAGGTGATGGCGGGTGCCGCCGCAGGTGCGCGGGCGTCGGCACCGACGTCGGCGCCGCCCATGGGCGGCGGCACCCACGTCAACGGTGCGAGCCCGACACCTGCACCGCTCGTCGGCCATGCGCGGCTGCCGTCGGAGTCCGAGTCCCTGCCCTCGGAGGAGGGCTCGGCGATCGACCTCGACGAGTTGCTGATCGCGCTGGTGGAGGCGGGCGGCTCCGACCTGCACCTGACGACGGGGATTCCCCCGACGATCCGCGTGAACGGTGACCTGACGGCGCTCACGCAGTTCCCGGTGTGCAACCCCGACGACCTGCAGAAGATGCTGTACTCGATCATGACGCAGAAGCAGCGCGAACAGTTCGAGAACGAACTCGAACTCGACATGAGCTACTCGATCCCGGGCCGCTCGCGCTTCCGCGTCAACGTGTTCATGCAGCGCGACGCGATCGCTTCGGTCATGCGTGTGATCCCGTTCGAGATCCTGCCGCTCGAGAAGCTGGGCATCCCCGAGCAGGTCGCCAACTTCGCCTACCTGCCGCGGGGGTTCGTCCTGGTGACCGGCCCGACCGGGTCGGGGAAGTCGACCACGCTCGCGTCGATCATCGACCTGGTCAACCGCAACCGGCCCTCGCACATCATGACCGTCGAGGACCCGATCGAGTTCCTCCACAGTCACAAGATGTCGGTGGTCAACCAGCGCGAGGTCGGCGCGGACACGCACGGGTTCGCCCAGGCGCTCAAGCACGTGTTGCGCCAGGACCCCGACGTGATCCTGGTCGGCGAGATGCGCGACCTCGAGACGATCCAGATCGCGCTGACCGCGGCCGAGACCGGCCACCTCGTGTTCGGCACGCTGCACACGCAGGACGCACCGCAGTCGGTGGACCGCATCATCGACGTGTTCCCGCCGCACCAGCAGGAGCAGATCCGGGTGATGCTGGCCGGTGCCCTGCAGGGCGTGATCTGTCAGACGCTGCTCAAGACGGCCGACGGGAAGGGTCGGGCGGCCGCGGTCGAGATCATGACCGCCACCTCGGCGGTCAGGAACCTGATCCGCGAGGGCAAGACCCACCAGCTCTACAGCGCCATCCAGGCCGGCGCGCAGCACGGCATGGTCGCCATGGACCAGTCGCTCGCGACCCTGGTCAAGAAGGGCAAGGTCACCTACGACCACGCGCTGGAGAAGGCCAACAACGTGGCCGAGTTCCAGCGCCTCGCCGGCCGGGCCTAGAGGAGACCGACACGATGAGCAGCGCGACGCTGAGCAAGTTCGACTACCAGGTCCGTGACCGCACCGGACGCCTGATCACCGGGCAACTCGAGGCCGACAACCAGGCCGCCGTTGCGTCCAAGCTGGCGTCGATGGGCTACGCGCCCGTACGCATCACGGAGGTCAGCGAGCAGGGCCTCAACCGCGAGATCCGCATCCCCGGCCTGGGGGACCGCGTCAAGCTCAAGGACCTCGCGATCTTCTCGCGCCAGTTCGCGACGATGATCAGCTCGGGTCTCAGCCTGATCCGCTCGCTGTCGATCCTGCACGCCCAGACCGAGAACAAGAAGCTCGCCGAGGTCATCGACGAGATCCGCGGCAAGGTCGAAGCCGGGGCGTCGCTGTCGAGCGCGATGGTCGAACACGACAAGGTGTTCCCGAAGCTCTACGTCGCCATGGTCAAGGCCGGCGAGGCTGCCGGCATGCTCGACCAAGTGCTGCTGCGCGTCGCCATGATGCTCGAGGCCGACGTCAAACTGCGCGCCAAGATCAAGTCGGCGATGACCTATCCGGTCATCGTGTTCGTCATGGCGATCATGCTCTCGACCGTCATGTTGATCTTCATCGTTCCCGTGTTCGATGGCATGTTCAAGGACCTCGGCGGGGAACTGCCGTGGCTGACAGCGCAACTGGTCAAGGCGTCCGACTTCGTGACGTCGTGGCTCGGGGTCATCACCTACATCGTGGTCCCCACACTGTTGTGGACCGCCTACAAGCAGATCCGCGCGAATCCCCGGGGTCGATACCTGCTCGACGTGATCAAGCTGAAGCTGCCGGTCTTCGGGCCGTTGTTCCACAAGATCGCCCTGACCCGGTTCGCCCGCAACCTCTCCACCCTGCTGGCGGCCGGTGTGCCGATCCTGCAGGCGCTCGAGATCACGGCCGAGACGGTCAACAACGGCCCGATGGGCGGCGCGATCACCGAGGTGCAGGACTCGGTACGCCAGGGAGAGTCGATGAACGCACCGCTGAAGCAACACGAGGTGTTCCCACCGATGGTGGTGCAGATGATCGCCGTCGGCGAGGAGACGGGCAACGTCGACGGGATGCTGAGCAAGATCGCCGACTTCTACGACACCGAGGTCGAGGCGACCACCGAGCAACTCACCGCGATGATGGAGCCGCTGATGATCGGCGTCATCGGCGGCATCGTCGGCGGCATGGTCATCGCGCTGTACCTGCCGATGTTCAAGATCTTCGAGATGATCGCCTGAGTGCCGTCAGCGCACGCCGTTCAGAATTCGTGAAGATGTTGCTTCAGGTCAGGCAGCCACGTGCCGAAGATTCGGCAGACCAAACCGCAAGCGCGTGACAAGGGCGACTCCGTCGAGAGGCGGGGAAGCAACGCCAACGGGACCTCATCCCCCCATTCATCGGGGACGGTCGGCCGGGCTGCCTCGCGCAGGACGCTCCCATCGCCGATGGGGACCTGTGCAGGTTGAGCGAGCGGGGACGTCGCACAGGTTCATCATCGCCATCATCCAAGGAGCGTCACATGCTCAGCACCATCCGCACCAAGCGGGACGAAGAGGGCTTCACCCTCATCGAACTGCTCGTCGTGGTGATCATCATCGGCATCCTCGCCGCGATTGCCATCCCCGTCTTCCTCAGCCAGCGCGAGAAGGCATACGCCAGCGACACGCAGTCTGCTGTGCGCAACGCTGTAACACAGATCGAAACCGAGTTCACTGAAGCCGCCAACACCACCTACGCCGCCGCTGCTACCGCAGCAGGCTTTGCGACGAACTCGATGACGGTCGGGACCGACGTGACGCTCACCTTCGTCGACGGAACGGCCGGCGGGTACTGCGTCAGTGGCACCCACACGGGCCTTGCCGCGGCAACGCCTTCTGCGTACCACTTGGATATGCGTGGAACGGGTAGCGCCCTCTCCTCTGTCGCGGCAGGAACCTGTCCCTGATAGATGCGAGTAAGCGGAAGGGGCGGCCTGCGGGCCGCCCCTTCCACTTGGAGTAGGTTGCCGCGGGCCGGTGCGAGGTGGTGTGGGCGTGGACGCGATCGTGGTGGGCCTCGCCGTCGTTCTCGGCCTCGTGACCGGCTCGTTCGCGAACGTGCCGATCCATCGGTGGCCGCGCGGTGGCACGGTCACCTCGCCGAAACGCTCGGCCTGCCCGGCGTGTGAGACGTCGATCGCGCCGCGCGACAACGTCCCGGTCGTGTCGTGGCTGCTGCTGCGGGGGCGCTGCCGCCACTGTGACGCACCGATCGCCCCGCGCTACGCCGTCGTGGAGTTCGTGACGGCCGCGCTCTTCGGGCTCATCGCGTGGCGCTGGGGCGTCGACCCGCTGCTGCCGGCCCTGCTCGTGTTCACCTGGGCGCTGGTGGTCGCCACCGCGATCGATCTCGAGCACCGCATCATCCCCAACCGCCTGACCTACCGGCTGCCGTTCGTGCTGCTGCCGCTGGTCGTGCTCGACGCGGCACTCGCCGGCGCCTGGGGCGATCTGCGCCGTGCCGTCATCTGGGCCATCGGCGTCCCGGCCATCATGTTCGCCATGGCGGAGCTGTTCCGGCTGCTCCGGGGCAAGATGGGCATGGGGATGGGCGACGTGAAACTCGCCGTCTCGATCGGCCTGGTGGTCGGCTACCTCGGCGGCATCCACCTCGTCGTCTTCGCCTACGCGACGATGGCGACGTCCATCGTGGTCGTGGTCGTACTGCTGCTCGCCCGCAGGGCGCAGTTGGCCAGCAGGATCCCGTTCGGGCCCTACCTGGCCGTCGGTGCGCTCGTGCCTGTCCTCGCCCCCGACGCCAGTGCCGACCTCGTCCGCAGGGTCCTCGGCCTGTAACGGGCCACGGCCCGGCCCACGCGCGTTGACTGGCCCGTATGGCTCAAGTCGGCTGGTCACCGTGCCGACGGTGTGGGGAGACCGATTCTCCCTGTCCCCAGCACCTGAACGGCTGACCCGTGCCCTCACGCGCCGTCGGTATCGACATCGGCACCCGGACCATCACGGTGGCCGAGGTCCGCGAAGCGCGCGGCGGCGCGACGGTGACCAACTTCGGCGGCGTCGAACTCGCCCCGGACACGGTCCGCGACGGCGAGGTCGTCGACCCGGTCGGGGCCGCCGGCGCCCTCAAGGAACTGCTGGCGAGCACCAAGATCAGCGAGAAGCGGGTCTGGCTCGGCGTCGCCAACGCCCGCGTCGTCGTCCGCCAGATCGACCTGCCGTGGATGCCCGAGGACGAACTGCGCAGCTCGATCCGCTACCAGGTGCAGGAGCACATCCCGATCCCGGTCGAGGACGCCGAACTCGACATGTACGTCGTCGCCGACTGGCACACCGAGGAGGGTGACCACCTGCAGCGCGTGCTGCTCGTCGCCGCCCACCGCGAGATGCTCGCCGCCCACATCGAGGTGGCGACCCGGGCCGGCCTCAAGCCCGTCGGCGTCGACCTGAACGCGTTCGCGGGCCTGCGCGCGGTCGGTTCGACGTCCCCGCTCGAGAGCGGCCACGAGGTCCTGGTCGACGTCGGGGCCGGCGTCACCACGATCCTGGTCCACGGCGCGGGTGCCCCGAGCTTCGCGCGCATCCTGTCGGCCGGCGGCGACGCCCTCACCCACGACCTCGCCAACGCCCTGGGCGTCGAGCACGACGAGGCCGAGAAGCTCAAGCGCGAGGCGATCGTCGGGGGCGACACCGAGGTGGACCAGATCCTGACCGCCTCCGTCGACCGCTACGTCGACGAGATCCGCAGCTCCCTGGACTACTTCCGGGCGCAGCCGGGGGCCGAACGCCTGTCCGGGATGGTCTTGACCGGCGGCAGCGCCGGGCTGCAGGGCGTCGTGGACCGGATGGCAGCCAACCTGCGCCTACCGGTGGCCCTCGGCAACCCGTTCGAGCACTGGCGGACCGCCAAGACCGTCTACGACGCCGACCAGTTGGCCGCCGTCGGTCCGACGCTGGCGACCGCGGTCGGTCTCGCGCTCGGAGGCCTGGAATGAGCGTCAGGGTCAACCTCCTACCGGCCGAGTCGCGGCAGCGTGCCCGCGCTGCCAGGCAGCGCAGCTACCTCGTCGGTGGTGTCGTGCTCGTCGTCGCAGCGCTCGGCGGTGTCCACCTGTGGACGCTCGGTACGGTCGAGCAGGCCCGCAGCGACCGCGACGCGGCTCAGGCCGACGTGCAGGCCGTCCAGCGGGAGATCGGCCAGATGGCCGAGTTCGCCCAGCTCGAGCGCGATCACGCGGCAGCGGAGACGGCGCTCTCGACCGCACTCGCCGGCGAGATCTCGCTGGCCGGGATCCTCCAGGACGTCGCCCACGCCGTGCCCGGCGGCATCGCGCTGACCAGCCTCGAGGTGACGCGTATCGGCGAGCCCCTGCCCGGCATGGTCGTGATCCCCTCGGCCGCCCGAATGACCGCGAGTGGCGAGGCGCTCCACGGCGCCGCCCCCGGCGTGGAGCTGTTCCTGTGGCAGCTCGGGCAGCTCGGCGCGGTCACCGATCCCTACGTCAGCAATCTCGCGTCGATCCAGGACGAACCCGAGGCGGTCTCGTTCACCGTCGAGGCGGACCTCAACGACCGGGTCTACACGCAGCGCTACGTCACGGGCCTGCCGAAGGATCTGCGATGAAGCGCAGCCTGATCCTCACCGTGCTCGGCGCGGTCCTGCTGGTGGTCCTCTACGGCGTGTTGCTGTTCAAGCCGGCCCGCGAGGACCTGGCCGCGCTGCAGCAGGAGGTCGTGAGCCTCGAGCAGCAGGAGGTGCTGCTGACCGCCCAGCTCGAGAAGCTGGCCGCGACGCGGCGCGCCGCCCCGGAGTTGGAAGCCGAACTCATCGCCGCGAGGGTCGTCGTCCCCGAGGAGGCGGGCGTGTCGGCAGTCGTACGGCAACTGCAGTCCGCCGCCGACGAGGCCGGACTCGAGCTGACCTCGCTGTCACCATCGCGCCCCCAGCCGACCACGCCCGAGGCGGGGCCGCTGTCGCTGGCGCGTATCCCGATCGCCATGGACGTCAAGGGCTCGTACTTCCAGGTCGTCGACTTCCTCCGCCGGCTCGAGAACCCCAACATCTCGCCGCGGGGGTTCATCTTCAACTCGATGTCGCTGGCCGTCGGCGACGAGTGGCCGCAGCTGCAGGTGACCTTCCAGGGCGAGGCGTTCGCGCTGGTGGAGATCGCCGGAGCCGAACCGCCGCCACCGGTGGCTCCCGCGCCGGACGGGCTGGGTCAGGACCTCGAGACCGGGCTCGACGTGATCGAGGGCGGGCACCTCGACGACTTGCCCGAAGCGGCAGGAGCGGACAACTCATGAAGCCGAGCAACCTGCGCCGTCGATCGCGCGTCGCGGTCCTGTCCGTCGTCCTCCTCGCAGCGACGGCGTGCGGAGCGGGCGACAACCCGAGTGCGACGATCGAAACGGCCGCGGCGCCCGGTCCCGGCGACCCGGCCCAGCCGGATACCGACGCGGCGGAGGCCGCCCCCCCGGCCGAGTACGTCGATCCGGTCCGGTCGGCCGAGCAGCTCGCCGCCGTCTCCATGCCGCTCTCGGAGGCGAGGGACCCGTTCGAGCCCGTTCGCGACGAGCCGGCCGCGACGGTGGGGACCACTGCCGGCGAAGGCGTGGTCGTGCCTGCTGCTCCGGCCGCACCCGGGGCGACCGAGCCGGCACCGGTGCCGGCCGCGAGTCCTGCGCCACAACCGACTTCCGAGCCGACGGCCGCCACCTGCGAGCTGGAGCTCGCGCGGTGCCTGGCCGACCTCCGGCTGTTGGACGCAGGTACCGGGAACCAGGGGCCGGCCATCTTCCAGCTCGGCACCACCCTGTACGAGGTCGAACTGGGCGCCGGCTTCGCGGACGCGTTCGTGCTGCTCCGGCTCGAGGACGACTGCGCCACGGTGGCGCATGCCGACGGTGTCACCCAGCGGTGCATCGAACCGGACAGCTCGCTCAAGTAGCGCCGCCTCCGGACCGATACCCAGGCCAGGGACCCAGGAGTCCGGTGCTTTGGTGATGCCTTCGCAGCAAGCGGACGAGGATGGTCTGACCCTCGTCGAGATGCTCGTGGCCATCGTCGTCATCGGGTTCGTGCTGATGGCCATGGCGAGTGTCGCGTTCGCATCCCTGCGTTCCGTGCAGGGCACCGAGCGCATCACCAACGCCACCCAGCTCGGCAACGAACTGCTCGAGTCCTACGTGGCGTTGCCCTACGACGACCTCGGGTTGTACGCGTCGGCCGCCACGACGGCCTTCGGGGGTTCGACGTTCGATGGTGCGGCCCTGGTGCTCTTCCCCAACGCGATCACACCGGACGACCGCATCCCGGTACCGACCCAGTCGATCACCCGCAGCGGTGTCGTCTACGAGGTCACGACCGCGGTCGTCTGGATCGACGATCCCGGGACCGCGAGCGCGCAGGACTACAAGCGCATTCTCGTGACCCTGACCTGGCAGACGGCGGGAGAGACCCAGACGGCTCGCGTCGAGGCACTCCGTGCTCCCGGCCCGACCGAGCAGCCGCTCACGGTGACCGTGACGCCGGACATCGTCGACCTCGACGAGGACGGCTACCAGACGGCGCCGGTCACGGTCACCATCGAGGCGAAGACCCCGCAGACGACCGTGGTCGTGCAGTGGTTGGACCGTGACGGCAACCTGGCGGGTCCGAGCTCCGCGTCCCCCGACGCCGGCAACCGCACGTGGACACTGTCGATCACCGGCAACAGATTCGGCAACGGCGCCACGCTCTTCACGGTGACGGGGACGACGTCGGGCACGACGGAGAAGGAGATCACGACCGTCGGTCGCGGCCTGTTCCTGCAGCCACTCGCCTTCTCCGTTCCCGCGACGACCGTGTCGCCCGACGCGGTGACCTACCAGCCGGCCTTCGGCACCAGCGACGGCGAGTTCTGCACCGATCTCGTCCGCATCGAGACCGAGGTGGAGGGCGCGCTGCTGAGCGACCCCGTCTCGCTCACCATCCGCCCCCTCGCGGACGTGCCGACGGTCCTGCCCCTGACCGGCGACGAGGTACCGACGACGAGCGGGACGCGGTTCTGGGTCGACGTGCCGGTTGCCGACCTCGGCATCACCGGGACGGACGACGTCCCCGTGCGCCTGACCGCGACGCGTCCCATCGGGGCGGTACAGCCGTCGGTGAGCAGGGACCTGCCGATCCCCGTCGCGTTGACGGCGGCACTCCATGAGGACTCCGAACACCCCGAGGTCGTGACGGGGTATGCGCCATGTCCATGAGACGCGCAGGCGACGACGGACGCCGGAGCGAGGTGGGCGCCAGCCTGGTCGAGTTGCTCGTGGTGCTGGTCCTGGTCAGCGTCGTCGGCACGATCGCCGTCAACGGGCTCGTGACCGCCATGCGGGTGTCGCGCCAGACCGAGGCCCGCGTCCATGCGGCGGCAGAACTCCAGCGGGCCGCCGAGCGCATCACGCGGGACGTGCGGGCCGCGTGCCCCCTCGAGGTCCTCGACGGCGACCGGTTGGTCGGCGTCGTCCACCCCGGAACGGGAACCGCGCAACGCGCCATCTACCGCTACGACGCCGCGACACGGACGCTGCTGAGCGCCACGGCCGATCCGACCGGTCCGATCGTCTCGTCGACCGAGCGGATCGTGATGACCGACGTGGAACCCGCCGGACCGCTGTTCACCTACCTCGGCGAGGACGGAACACCCGTGACCGCCGCCGCAGATGTCCGGACCGTGCAGATCTCGCTCCGTCGGGATCTGCGCGAACAGGATCCGGTCGAGATCGAGACGATGGTTGCCCTACGCAACGGGGGTCGAGCATGCGAGTAGAACGCGCCGAAGCCGGGTCTCTGACGGTGTCCCTGCTGGTCTCGATCGTCGTGGCCGGCATCATCGTGGTGCTGACGGCGACGATCCTGCAGTCGCACAACACCGTGCGGTTCGACCGCTCGTTCACGCAGGCCGTCCAGGTCGCCGATGCCGGGGTCCAGGAGGCCTACCACCGACTCGCGACGGGCCAGATCACGCTGCCCGTCGGCGGGGTCGCCGGACCGTTCACGACCACCCTCGGAGCGGACGCCGCGAACTGGGAGATCACCCGGACGGGCGGGCGCACCTACGAGGTCGTCTCGGACGGCACGATGGACGCCGACGGGGTCGCGCGCCGGGTCGTGGTCGCACTCGAGGAGAAGTCGCTGTTCTTCCCCGGGGCCTTCGGTGACCGACTCGTCGCCATGAACGGCACCAGCACCAACATCGACTCGTACGAGAGCGGCACGCCCGACGTGAACTGTGCCGGCAACGCCGTTCCCACCCAGTGCTGGGGCGCCCCCTGGAACACGCCCGGCGGCACCGGCAAGGGCGCACTCGGCACCAACGAGAACTTCGACTTCTCCGGCAACGTCAACGTCTCGCGGGCCATCCTGTACGACTGGCGCGACAATCCACCTGCCGCCGGCACCGTCACGACGACCAACCCCGGCGGTAGCCGTTGCGACGGCAACCCCTGTACCAGCGACGTCCTGCGGATGGAGGCCGACCGTCTCGACTACGGCTCGGACGCCGAGATGCAGTTCATCATCGACAAGCTCGACAACTGCGATGGCCACGAGATGCCCGAGACGGTCCTGGGCTCCAAGAAGGAGGACTCTGTCCTCCGGCCCCAGAACTCGGATCCGGCCGCCAACCAGGGCAGCCCGGCCGACCCGGGCTGGGACAACTACTGGTGCGCGGACACCCTGCAGATCAACGGTGACGTCGTGCTCGAGGACGCGTCGCCGGAGACGCCGGTCGTCATCTTCCTCAACGAGAGCTACAAGCAGAACGGGCACACCAACGTCAACTGCCCCGAGTGCGGCTCGCTGAACATGAACAAGTTGGAGGACGTGCGCTCGATCCGCCCGAAGGCCGGAACGCTGCAGATCTACGTGCGCAGCCAGGCGCCGACCAAGGGCGCCAACGTGCTCATCGACACGCACTCGGTCTTCGCCGGGGTCGTCTACGCGCCCCGGGCAGGGTGCGGTTCGTCGGGCAACGCCGGCGTCCACATCTACGGCGCGATGATCTGCCGGCGCATCGACAACGTCGGCAACTGGGCCTTCCACTACGACGAGAGCCTGCACGACACGGGCCGTGGTCTGTACTCGATCGGTTCGTGGCGGGAGGAATAGCGACACAGGCCCCACACGCGTGTTGCGTCGCCGTCGGTAGGCTCCGGCAACCGCCGTCCTGAGGAACGTCCGCGTGCCGCGCCTTCGCTACCTGACCGCAGGGGAGTCGCACGGCCCTGCCCTGGTCGCGACCCTCGAGGGGTTGCCGGCCGGCCTGACCGTCTCCAGCAAGGTGTTCGGCGAGGAACTGGCGCGACGGCGGCTCGGGCACGGCCGCTCGCCCCGGATGGCGTTCGAGGTCGACGAACTCGAGATCCTCGGCGGCGTCCGCCATGGCCGCACGATGGGGGCGCCGGTCGCGGTGCTGATCCGCAACACCGAGTGGCCCAAGTGGGTCGACGCGATGGACCCTGAGCCCCGCGACGACCTCGACGCGATCCGCGTCACCGGCCGCGGGCAGCGCCTGACCCGGCCCCGTCCCGGGCACGCCGACCTGACCGCCGCGCTCAAGTACGGCTACGACGACGTCCGTGACGCCCTCGAACGGGCATCGGCGCGCGAAACCGCGGCCCGCGTCGTGGTCGGCCTGCTCGCCAAGCGCCTACTCGCCGAGGTCGGCGTCGCCGTGGTCAGCCACGTCGTCAACATCGGCGGCGTCCATGCCCCAGACGACGCCGCGCGGCCCGGCCCGGACGACCTCGACCGGGTCGACACGTCGCCGGTGCGTTGCTTCGACGCCGACACCGAGGCGGCGATGATCGCCCGGATCGACCAGGCACACGCCGACAACGACACGCTCGGTGGAGTCATCGAGGTCATCGCCTACGGGCTGCCTCCCGGCCTCGGCAGCCACGTCCACTGGGACCGCAAGCTCGACACGAGACTCGCCGCCGCCTGCCTGTCGGTGCAGGCGATGAAGGGCGTCGAGTTCGGTGACGGCTTCGCGCTCGCCGACCGGCCGGGCTCCGCAGCCCACGACGAGATCGTCCACGACGGAACGGCCTACGGCCGCCTGTCCGACCGTGCGGGGGGCCTCGAAGCCGGGATGTCGACCGGGCAACCACTGCGGCTGCGGGTTGCGATGAAGCCGATCTCCTCGCTGCCGCGGCCGCTGCGCACCGTCGACATCGACACCCACGACGAGGCGGTCGCCATCACGCAGCGCTCCGACGCCTGCGCGGTCCCACGGGCCGGCGTCGTGCTGGAATCGGTCGTCGCCTACGAACTCGCCGACGCCCTGCTCGAGAAGACCGGTGGCGACACGGTCGCCGAGGTCCGACGCAACCTGCAGGCGTACCTCGCCGAGGTGGCCGCCCGCTGACCGGCGGGGTGTCGTCCACAGCGCTGTCCAGGCCCGCAGTCGATGCGTACGCTGATGCCGGCAACCTGTTCGGGCGCAGGAGGTGAGAGCGATGTCGGTCCCGGTCTCGTCCGGCCTGACCTACGACGACCTGTGGGCATTCCCGCAGGACGACGGCCTCCGTCGCGAGCTCATCGACGGGGAGCTGTACGTGTCGCCCTCACCGGTTCGTCGCCACCAGCAGGCTGTGCTGCGCATCGCGGCCGCGCTGCTCGCGCACGTCGACGAGCACGGCGGCGAGGTGCAGCCCGCCCCCGCCGACGTTTATTTCTCCGAACGCACCGTCGTCGAGCCCGACGTGGTCTACGTCGGTGCCGCCCGGGTCGAGTTGCTCACCGACGAACGCTACATCGACATCGCCCCCGACCTGCTGGTCGAGGTGTCCTCGCCCTCGACCCGTCGCCTCGACCTGGTCAAGAAGCGGGCCCTGTACGAGCGCGAGCGCGTGGCCGATTACTGGTTCGTCGACCTCGACGCCGACGTCGTCGACGTGTACCGCCTTCGGGACGACGGACACTACGGTGCACCGATCACGCTCGGTCGGGGAGAGGCACTGACCTGCCTCGCCGCCCCCGGACTCGAGCTGGACGTGGATCGGGCACTCGGCGACTAGGCCGGCGCAACGGGCCGCGCACCACCCATCGGACGCCGACCCGTCGACAAGGATCGCCGACGTGATGAGCCGCAACATCGCCCTGCACGGGATGATGGGGGTCGGCAAGTCGACCGTCGCGGTCCTGCTCGCTGACCGGCTCGGCCGCCGCGTCGCGGACACCGATGCGGAACTGCGGGCCTGGACCGGTCGGTCGATCCCGGAGCTGTTCGCCGCGCACGGCGAGGCCGGCTTCCGCGACCTCGAACGCCGCGTCGTCGAGGAGTTGGCCACGTTCCACGACCTCGTCATCGCGCTCGGCGGCGGTGCGGTCCTGTCCGACGACAACGTCGCCGCGCTGCTGCTGACCGGCGTGCTGATCGAGCTTCGCGCCGAACCGGAGGTGCTCGTCGACCGGTTGCGCGGCTCGACGGACCGTCCGCTGCTCGGCACACCGGACGAACTCGAACGGCGCGTGCACACCACGCATGCGGCGCGCGCCGGACGGTACGCCGAGGTGGCCGACCTCTCCGTCGACGCCAACCGGCCGCCGGAGGCCGTCGTCGACGACATCCTGGAGTGGGCGCTCGCCCAGGGCGACGTCCTGACCCCCTCCGAACACGAACAGGTGATGCGGTGACCGAACCCGTCCGCGTCCAGGTCGACCTGGCCGAGCGTGCCTATCCGATCGTCGTCGGGACGGGCTGGCTCGACCGGCTCCTGGACCACGTCACGCTGCCCGAGGGCGTGGCACGCGTGCTCCTGGTGACCCAGCAGGCGGTCGCCGAGTCCGGCCACCTCGAGCCCGTGACCGCTGCGCTCGAGGCGGCCGACGTCGAGGTGCACCGCTACGACGTCCCGGACGGGGAGGCCGCCAAGTCCGCCGGCCTGCTGCGCGAGCTGTGGGAGGCGTGCGCCGAGGTGCCGCTCAGTCGTCGCGACCTCGTCGTCGCACTCGGTGGCGGGGTCGTCGGCGACCTCGCAGGCTTTGCGGCCGCCACCTGGAACCGCGGGGTCGGCGTGCTGCAGATCCCGACGACGCTGCTTGCCCAGGTCGACGCGGCCGTCGGGGGCAAGACCGGCATCAACCTGCCCCAGGGCAAGAACCTGGTCGGTGCCTTCCACCAGCCCGTCGCCGTGGCCTGCGACGTCGCCACGCTCGCCACGCTGCCGCACCGCATCCGCGTCGAGGGTCTCGGCGAGGTGGTCAAGTACGGACTGATCGCCGACCCCGGGCTGCTCGACCTGCTCGAGGGCCACGCTGACGAGGTCCTGGCCGGCGACGCCGCCCTGCTGCAGCAGATCGTGTACCGCTCCGTCGCCGTGAAGGCGCGGGTGGTGGCGGGGGACGAGCGCGAGGGCGGCGAGCGGGCCTACTTGAACCTCGGCCACACCTACGGCCACGCGGTCGAGTCGTTGACCGGGTACGACGAGGTGCTGCACGGCGAGGCGGTCGCGATCGGCACCGTCGTGGCCCTGCGCCTGGGGGTCCGGCTCGGCCGGACACCGCCCGAGCTCGCCGACCGCGGGGAAGCGTTGCTCGAGCGGCTCGGCCTGCCGACCCGCGGCCCGGCCCTCGACCGCGACGAGGTGTGGGCGACCATGGGACGCGACAAGAAGGCCGACGCGGACGGGGTCCGCTTCGTCGTCATGGACGGCCCGGCGCAACCGGCCGTGGTCGTGCCCGAGCGCGCCGACGTCGACGCCGTCCTCGACGATCTCGCTGCGCTGGCCGCCCCCGCCAGGGGCGTCGAGGACGCCGGTCCCGGCCACTGAGCCCGTTCCCAGCCTGTCATGGTCATCGGAGGGGGTCGGACAGGTTGCCTGCCGCGCAAAGACGAGCAGGATGGATGCATCCGACAACGAAGGAGCATCCATGGCAACCGTCGCCCGTGTGACCGAGATCAGCGCCCGTTCCGAGAAGAGCTTCGAGGACGCCATCAACGCCGGCATCGCCCGCGCCACCGCGACCCTGCGCAACGTCGAGTCCGCCTGGGTCAAGGAACAGAGCGTGAGCATCAAGGACGGCAAGGTCGCCGGTTACCAGGTCAACCTGCTGGTCACCTTCTCGCTCGACGACTGAGCGTGTGCCTAGGGTTGCCGGTCATGACGGCAACCCTAGGCGAGCCATGACCACGATCCTGTTGCTGCACGGTCCGAACCTGTCGCAGCTCGGCACCCGTGACCCCGCGCACTACGGCACCGACACGCTCGACGACGTGGTCGCGGCCGCACGCTTCGAGGCCGAGGCCGCCGGGGCGACCCTCGTCGCCGAGCAGTACGAAGGCGAGGGGGAGCTGATCTCGCGCCTCCACGCCGCGCGCACCGACGGGACGGACGCGGTGGTCATCAACGCCGGGGCGTTGACGCACTACAGCTACGCGTTGCGCGACGCGCTGGAGATGCTCGACGCCCCGTGCGTGGAATTGCACCTGTCCAACATCCACGCCCGCGAGGAGTTCCGCCGGCGGTCGGTCATCGCGCCGGCGTGCAACGGCTCCATCGCCGGTTTCGGCACGGCCGGCTACCCCCTGGCCGTTCGTGCGGCGCTCGGCCTGCTGTCGGACGACGAGTGACCGCGACCGACCACGGACCGCAGCCCGCCGGTCCCCGTCCGGCGTTCCCGGCCGTCGACCACGCGTCGCGACGGGCCCGGGCCCGGGCGCGACTCGCCGACCACGACGTCGACGGGATCCTGGTCACCGCCCCGGCCAACGTGCGCTGGCTCACGGGCTTCTCGGGCAGCAACGGCCAGGTGCTGCTGGCCGCCGATCCCGCGGACGACCGCCTCGTCACCGACCACCGCTACGAGCAGCGGGCGGCCGTCGAGGCGCCGGGCATCGGCCTCGCCCTGACCCGCGACCCGATCTCCGTCGCACTCACGGCGGCGTTCACGCGACTCGGGGTCGAGGCCGAACACCTCAGCTGGGGCGCGGCACGCCGCTGGCAGCACCGCGCGGAAGAGCAGGGCACCACGCTGTCCGGGACCGAGGGGGTGATCGAGGCGCTGCGGGTGACCAAGGACGCCGCTGAGCAGGCCCGGCTCGCGAAGGCGTGCACGATCACGGTCGAGGCACTCGAGTGGCTGTTCGCCGAGGTGGTCGCCGTCGGCCGCACGGAGCGCGAGCTCGCCCGGGCCCTGGAGCGACACTTCGTCGATCTCGGGGCGGACGACGTCGCGTTTCCCTCGATCGTGGCCAGTGGACCGAACGCGGCGATCCCGCACCACGCCCCGACGGACCGGGCACTGCAGCCCGGCGACCTGCTGACCGTCGACTGCGGCGCCCTGGTCGAGGGCTACCACGCCGACTGCACCCGCACGGTCGCGATCGGCCACCTCGACGACGACCTCGTCCGTGTCTACGACGCCGTCGAGGAGGCGCAGACCCGAGGCCGCGCCGCCGCTGTGGCCGGGGCGACCGCAGGCGACGTCGACGCGGCGTGCCGGGACCACCTCGCCTCGGTCGGGCTCGGGGAGGCGTTCCTGCACGGGACCGGCCACGGGGTCGGCCTCGACATCCACGAGGCACCGGCGGTCGCAAAGGGCGCCGCTGCTACGCTGGCTGCCGAAACGGCGCTGACCGTCGAGCCCGGAGCGTACCTGCCCGGCCTCGGCGGCGTTCGCATCGAGGACACCCTTGTGGTCACCGCGGACGGCCCGCCGACTGTCCTGACGCCCGCCCCCCGCGAGCTGCGCATCCTCTAGACGCGGCACGGCACCGACCCGAGGTTTCACCGTGGTCTCCACCAACAACCTGAAGAACGGCATGACCCTCCTCATCGACGGCAAGCTCCAGCAGATCGTCGACTGGAACCACCACAAGCCCGGCAAGGGCGG
>JAGXST010000286.1 GCA_018335555.1 Actinomycetota bacterium
ATCGTGCAGGCGGGCGGGCCGCGCGAGACGCCCGCCGTGCTGCTGTTGCCGACCGACCTGCCGATGACGGCCGACGGCATGGGGACCACGACCCCCGCCGAATTGCAGGTCGAGCACGACACCGACGGCCTGGTACGGGCCGTGACCGACTACACCGGCATCCGTCTCGACCACGTCGTCAGTGTCGAGGAGGACACGCTGCCGCGCCTGATCGAGCTGCTGGGGCCGCTGCAACGTTGTGCAGGGGAGGACGACTGCGTCGAGGTGACCGCAGACGATGCACGCCTCGAGCTGGCCGAGTCCAGTCCGGAGGCCCGGGTGCTGCGCACCAGCCGGCTGCTGCACGACCTGGCGGCGACGCTGTCCCGGGTCGACCTCGTCACCTCGCCGGTGGCGACCAAGCGGGCCGTCGACACGGTCGCCTCGATCCAGACCGACGTCTCGCTGCGTGGGACGGCACTGCTCGACCTGGCCGACCTGCTCGCCGATGCGCCCGAGCCCGACGTCGTGACCGTGCCGTTGCTTCGCAACCCGCAGACCGGTTCGAGCGTCCTGTTGGAGCAGGCGCAGACGATCTTCCAACGGTTCGCCGAAGGTGCGTCGCTCGATGGCGTCAGCAATGACGGCGGCCCCGAACAGCTGATCGGCGAGGTACCGGTGGTGGTGCTCAACGCAGCGGGTATCCAGGGCCTGGCCGGCCGTGTCGAGACCCTGCTGGTCGCCTCGGGATTCCTCGTCCTCGGGACCGAGAACGCGCCGGCGTTCGAAGAGGGTGCCCCGACCGTCGTGCGCTACCTCGCCGACGATCCCGCGGCCGAGGTCACGGCGATCATGCTGGCCGAGCGCCTGCCGGACGTACGACTGGAGTCGGTGGACCGGGTGCCCGACTTCCAGGGACAGGCCGTCCGGGTGCAGGTGTTCGCCGGCGCCGACCTCGATCAACAGGCGGAGTGAGCGTGCTGGTGGGTGGAGAACCCGGCCCCTGGGGCCCCCGGATGCGGGGCGGCCGCCGCTGGCGCCTCGCGCGCCGTCTGGCGGCCGTGCTCGGCGTGGCCGTGCTCGTGGCCGGCACCGGTCTCGGCACGACCGGGCTGCTGCTGCTGCGTCAGGCCGAGGCCAGCCTGACCCGCGTCCCCGTCCCCGAACTCGACGTCGCGACCGCGCCGTCCGACGCGCGCCACTTCCTGATCGTCGGCTCCGACTCGCGCGAGGGCCTCAGCGACGACGACCGGGCCAGGCTGCCGCTGGGCGACTTCGAGGGCCAGCGCAGCGACACCATGATCTACGTGTCGATCAGCCAGGACCGCAGCACGGTGTCGCTGGTCAGCCTGCCACGCGACCTGCTCGTGCTCGACGGCGACCGTCAGCGCAAACTCACCGACACGTACGGGGGTGGTCCCGACCGGCTCGTCGCCGTCATCCAGCAGAACTTCGGGCTGCCCATCAACCACTATGCCGAGATCTCGCTCGGCGGGTTCATCGGCGCGGTCGAGACCCTGGGCGGCGTGGAGTTGTGCCTCGACGCACCGCTGGTGGACCGCAAGTCCGGTGCGGACTTCGAGGCCGGCTGTCACGACATGAGTCCGGACGAGGCACTGTCCTTCGTCCGATCGCGCAGCGGGTCGTTCGGGGACTACGAGCGCATCGCCCGCCAGCAGCAATTCCTGCGCGCGACGCTGCGCGAGATGATCGACGCCCAGGTCCTGACCGACGTGCCGCGCCTGTTCCGCCTCGTCGAGGGCGTGGCGAGCCACGTCACCACCGACGAAGGGCTCGGCGTGGCCGAGATGCGGGCCGTCGCGCAGGAGATGCGCCAGGTGATCGCCGACGGTGTCCCGATGTCGACGGTGCCGGCGTTCCCACGCACCATCGACAACCTCGACTACATGGTCGCCTACCGGCCCGGGGCCGAGGCGATGTTCCAACGCCTCCGTGAGGGCGTCCCGCTGCTCGACTCGGGGGACCGCGAGGACCGGCGGGAGGTTCCGGTTGCGCTGTACTCGGGCGGTGACATCGCGGCCGTGAACAACGTCGGCTCGGTCCTGCAGTTCGTCGGCTTTCCCGTGATCCCGTCAGGGACGGCCGCCACCGTCATCGACGGCGGCGCGACGACCACGATCTACTCGCTGCCCGGCTACGAGCAGCAGGCCGAGTGGGTCGCGAGCTTCCTCGGCGCACCGATCCGCGAACTGCCCTCGACGGTCACCGCCCCCGAGGCGGCCCAGGTCATGGTGGCCGTCGGCAGCGACGCCGCAGGATGAACAGGCAGCGACGCCGCCGGGTGAGCGGGACCTCCCGCCCGGCGGCGCCGCGGACAGCGGTGGTGGTCGTGTCCCACCAGACCCGCGCGCAGGCGCTGACCTGCCTCGACACCCTGGCTGCAGCCGGTGCGGACGAGGTCGTCGTCGTCGACACGGGCTCGACCGACGGCACCGCCGCCGCCGTGCGGGCCGCACATCCCGACGTGCGCGTGCTCGCGGTGGACAACCTCGGCTTCGGCGGCGGCGCGAACCTCGGCGTCGCCGTCACACGGGCCCCGGTCGTGGTCGTGTGCAACGCCGACGTGCGGTTCGTGCCGGGCAGCGTTGCCGAACTCGCCGCCCGCCTCGAGGAGCATCACGACGTCGCCGCGGTCGGCCCGGCGGTCACCTATCCCGACGGGCGTCCGCAGGCCTCGGCCCGCCGGTTGCCCGCCCCTGCCACCGCGATCGGACACGCCGTCCTCTCACGACTGTGGTCGGGCAACCCGTGGACCGTCCGCTACCGGGCCGGCGACACCGACCCGGCGCGGCCCCGCGAGGCCGACTGGCTCTCGGGCTGCTGCCTCGCGCTCCGGCGCGAGGCCTTCGACGCAGTCGGCGGGTTCGACCCTGGCTATTTTCTCTACGTCGAGGACGTCGACCTCGGCGTCCGCCTGCGAGCCGGCGGGTGGCGACTGCGCTACGAGCCGTCCGCCCGGGTCGTCCACGAGGTCGGCGCGTCGACCGGAACGCGTCGCCGTGCCTGGTCGTTGACGACCCATGCCCGCAGCCTGGACCGCTTCTACGGGCGTCACCTCGCCACGACGCCGGCTCGACGGCTCGCCCGGCCGTTCCTGCGACTCGGTCTCGCCGGGTGGGTCGGGGTCACCCTGCTGCTCGAGCGTGCCACCGGACGGGGCCACAGCACGACCGGTGAGTGAGCGCCGCTACGTTCGGCGGTCCCCCAAAGCCGGGGGGCAACGAGTGAGCGCAGCGAGCGAGACAGGGGACCCGGCAAGGATGCCGGGGGGCAACGAGTGAGCGCAGCGAGCGAGACAGGGGACCCGGCAAGGATGGTTCAGATGGCACGTGTGCGCGAGGCGATGATCGTGGCCGGCGGTGCGGGCACACGCCTGCGGCCGCTGACGCACGGCACCCCGAAGCCGCTGCTGCCCTTCTGTGGCGGCCCGTTCCTCGAGGGGGTCGTGCTGCGGCTGGCCGCGATCGGGATCGAACGGGTGTTGCTGGTCGTCGGTGCGGACACGGCCCCCTTCGAGGCCTTCGCCGCCACCTTCGACGGCCGCGGTGTCAGCGTCGAGATCGTGCCCGAACCCGAACCGCTCGACACCGCCGGAGGTGTCCGCAGCGCCCTCGGACGGGTGACGGGCACCTTCCTGGTGCTCAACGGCGACATCCTGACCGACGTCGACCTCGCCGCCGCCGTCGCCCGACACGACGAGGTCGGCGCCGACGCAACGCTCGTGCTCACCCGGGTCGAGGACACCTCGAGCTTCGGCGTGTGCGTACGTGACGACACCGGCCGGATCACCGCGTTCGTGGAGAAGCCGGCGCCGGGCAGCCTGCCGGGCCAGGACGCGGTGAATGCCGGCACGTACGTGCTGGAACCCGATGCGTTGGCCCGGTTCCCGCAGGGCCGGCTGAGCTTCGAGCGCACCGTGTTCCCCGACCTCGTCACGGCCGGGGCCCACGTGCACGGGTGGATCGGCGACGGGGTCTGGGCCGATCTCGGCACTCCCGAACGATTCCTCGCGGGGCAGCGACTTGCCCTGTCGGGGGCGCTGCGCTGGCCCACGCTGGACGCCGTCGAGGCCGACGCGCATGGGGTCAGGGTCGCCGACGGGGTGGTCGTCGAGGACGGCGCCCACCTCGAGGGTCCCCTGCTGCTGCAGGCCGGGGTCCACGTCGCTGCTGGCGCGCGACTCGGCCCCGACCTCGTGCTGGGTCCGGGCGTGCGGGTGGGCCGCGACGCCCGACTGGCCGACTCGGTGATCCTGGCCAGTTCGGTGATTGGTGACGAGGTGGAGGCCGAGGGGCTGCTGGCGGGCCGGTCCGTGCATGTCGGGCGGGGGACGCGGATCGGTCGGGAGGTGGTGCTCGGCGACGGCGAGCGGATCGCTCCCGGCAGCCACCTCGAACCCGCCACCCTCCGTCCGGCACCGGCCGACTGAACGGCGCGCTGTGGTAGAACGCAGACCGCAACCTCACGTACGGACGGTGGCGATGGGGGCCAGTGGGGCGCCGTACCGGCCCGGCGCTGCCCGCGAGACCCCGCCGGCGTCCCCTGCACGGTGTCGGTCATGACCCTCGATCACTCCTTCGACGAGTCCGCCGCCCGCCGCCTCGCGCGGTCGGCGTCGGGCAAGCTCGTCGAGCTGTGGCGCGCCCGCGAACTGCTCCTGCAACTGGTCCGCAAGGAGCTCAAGGTCCGCTACAAGAACTCGGCACTGGGCTTTCTGTGGTCGATGATCACCCCCGTGCTGATGACGATCGTGTTCAGCGTCGTCTTCACCGTTGTCGTGCCGATCCGGATCAACCACTTCCCGGCGTTCTTCGTGGCCGGCTACCTGCTGTGGCAGTTCTTCCAGAACTCGTGCCGGGGTGGGACCGACTCGATCGTCGGCAACGGCGACCTCGTCAAGAAGGTGTACTTCCCGCGCGAGGTCCTGCCGCTGTCACACGTGTTCTCGCAGTTGGTCCACCTGCTGCTGGCGTTGCTGGTGATCAGCCCCTTCCTGATCTACTACCGCGGGTTCGGCGTCCTCGTCCACCTGCCCGCCACGCTGCTGGCGATCGTGCTGCTGGCGGTGTTCACCAGCGGCGCGGCGATGTGGTTCGCCGGCGTCAACGTGGTCTTCCGCGACCTGCAGGAGCTGTTCATCGTCATCTTCCAGGTCTGGTTCTACGCCACGCCCGTGCTGTACCCGCTGGCGCTGGTCCAGGCGTCGCCCGAGCTCGAACGCCGCTCGCTGGAGTGGATCGCCACGGCGTTGTTGTTCAACCCCATGACGTGGTTCGTCGAGATCTTCCGCGAGCCGCTGTACGGCCCCGTGCTGCGGCGCGGGACCGACGACGTGATCTCGCTCGCCCCCTCCTGGCCGAGCATCGGTGCGATCGGCATCGCGGCCGCCTGGGCCCTGGTCACGTTCGTGCTCGGCTACTGGGTGTTCCTGCGCCGTGCCCGCACCTTCGCCAAGGAGGTGTGAGGTGCGTCGCACGATCGGTCAGCTCGCGGGGATCCAGGTCGACCCGTCGCGCCCGGCCGTCGCCCTCGACGGCGTCACCGAGACCTTCCGGCTGTTCCACGAGCGGCCGGGCGGGCTGAAGGAACGCCTGTATCGCCTCCGGCGCGCCTCCTACACCGACTTCAACGCGGTCGAGGACGTCACGTTCACCATCGACCACGGCGAGTCGGTGGCGGTCATCGGCCACAACGGCTCGGGCAAGTCGACGCTGCTCAAGCTGTTGGCACGCATCCTGCCGCCCGACGAGGGGACCGTGTACACCAATGGTCGCGTCGCCTCGCTGCTCGAGCTCGGGGCCGGGTTCCACGGCGACCTCACCGGCCGCGAGAACATCTACCTCAACGGCGCGATCCTCGGGCTCAACCGGGCCGAGATCGACGAACGGTTCGACGAGATCGTCGACTTCGCCGGGATCCGCCCCCTGCTCGACACCGCGGTGCGCACCTACTCGTCGGGTCTCTACGTCCGGCTCGGGTTCGCGATCGCCGTCACGGTCGACCCCGACATCCTGCTGGTGGACGAGGTGCTCGCGGTCGGCGACGCCGAGTTCCAGGACCGTTCGCTCGCACGCATGCAGACCTACCGCGACGAGGGCAAGACGTTCGTGCTGGTCAGCCACGACCTCGATGCGGTGCGCGAGACGTGCGACCGCACGCTGGTCATGGAGCACGGGCGCATCGTGTTCGACGGCCCGGTCGCCGAGGGGGTCGAGTTGTACCGCCAGCGGGTCGCTTCGGCCGCGGCGCCGCCGGGCCCGCGGCGCCGCGATGCCCGCCGGGTCCGTGTCGACGACGTCGCCCTGCTCGGCCCCGACGGACAGGCCGCCGACGAGATCGCACCCTCGACGTCGCTGACGGCACGGGTGAGGTTGCGGGCGATCGCCGAGGTGGACGTGTGCAGCGTCGGCCTGATCGTCACCCGCGGCGACGGCACCCACCTGTACGAGTTGCACACCACCTGGCAGGGCGTGGGGGTCGGGCCGCTGGTCGTGGACCAGGAGGCGGTCGTCGACATGCGTTTCGTCGCCCACCTGCTGGCCGGCCACTACGCGATCACGGTGTCGGTGACGGACGTCTCCGGCCGCGAGACCTGGGCGGTCGTTCCCGACGCGGTCCGGTTCTCGGTCGCGCCGGCCCCCGGAGGCGCCGGTCTGGTCGACCTCGCCGGATCGACCGCGGTGTCCGAGGGCCCGGCCCGCCGGCTCAACGACGCCACCCAGACCGCGCCCATCCCGATCGCACGACTGCAGCGCCGTCGTCGGCTCCAGTGACGCCGGGATGAAGGTCGTCGCGCTCGTCGTCAACTGGAACAGCGCCGGACAACTCGCGGGCTGCGTGGCCGGCCTCGACGCGCAGGACCATCCCGACCTCGAGGTCGTGGTCGTCGACAACGCCAGCAGCGACGGCAGCGACGCCGTGCTCGTCGAACTCGAGAGGCGTCCTCGGAACCACCCGCTACGTGTCCTGCGCAACGCCACCAACCGCGGGTTCGCGGGTGGTATCAACGACGGCCTCGCCGCCACCGATGGCGAGGCGGTGCTGTTCTGCAACGTCGACGTCGACCTCGCCCCCGACCTGGTCTCTCGATGCGTCGCGGTGCTCGTCGCGGACCAATCCGTCGGGTCCGTGCAGCCGAAGCTGCTGCGCACGGTGCCCGCGCCCGACGGCCAGCCGGTGGTCGACACGACCGGCCACGTGCTGACCTCCGCCCGCCTGTTCCGCAACCGCGGCGAGGGCGAACGCGACGAGGGCCGCTACGAGCAGCCGGGCGAGGTTTTCGGCGTGTCCGGCGCGCTGGCACTGCACCGCCGCGCGATGCTCGACGACGTGGCCTGGCAGCGGGCGGACGGAACCCGCGAGGTGCTCACCGAGGACCTGTTCGCCTATTTCGACGACGTCGAACTCGACTGGCGGGCCCGGCTGCTCGGCTGGCGAGCCTGGTACGAGCCGAGCGCCGTCGGCCGGCACGAGCGCGGCGGGTCCGGCGTGCGTCGCACGCCGACGGTCGAAGCGCTCAACTGGGGCAACCGGCTGGTGACGATCGCCACGTGCGATGACGGGCGTGCGCTCTTGCGGGCCACTCCGCTCGTCGCGGCCACCACGCTGCTCAAGACGGTCGAGCTGGCCGTCACCGTGCCGAGTGCTCTCGTGCCGGCGGTACGCCGGCTCACGCTGCTACCAGCGGCGGGGCGGCGCCGACGCGAGCTGCTGGCACGGGCGCGTGTCCCGCCCGGCGCGGTGGTCGTGCGCTGGGTCGAGCCGTTCCGGTGGCGGCCCTGGATCGCGACGTGGTGGCAGCGGGCGACACGGCGGTCGCTGGGTGTCGCCCGCCGGTAGGCGCGACTACTCGTCCTCGGCGTCCTCGACGTCCTCGGCGTCCGTGCCGGAGGTGTCCTCGCCCTCGCCTTCACCCTCGGGCATGAGCTGCCCGTCGATCGGGGCCTCGGTGTTGTCGTCGACCTCGACGTCGTCGTAGGCGAGCACCCCGTCGGGGTACGGACCGAGCGTGCGCTCGGGGGCGATGCCGTGCGTGCCGTAGTGGTCGATCACGAACGAGTTCGCGACGGTCTCGTCCCACTCGTCGCAGTCCATCGCCACGCCCCAGGCGCGGAAGGCGACGGCCTTGCCGGAGCTGATGCCCGGGTCGGTGTAGGGCGAGACCATGACCGCGGCGCCCGAGTTGCTCGACGCGAATCCGTTGGCGTTGAGCGTCTCGCTCCACGAGCCCATGGCGTTCGCCTCGTCGATCTGCTCGGGGTCGTACCAGGCGATGATCGAGCCGTGCTCGAGGTTGTGAGTCGTCGAACGCTCGTCGATCTGGCTGCTGGACCCTGCGCTCACGATCGGGTGGAACTGCAGCATGTGCGGGCCACTGTGGGTGGGCCGGATCCCGCCGCCGTAGAGCGAGTCGGCCGACGGTGCCGAGGCGGCCTCGAAGTGGGAGCGGTCCTCGAGCGGTTCGCGGTCGACCAGCAGCTCGCAGCCGGCCGCCTGACGGGCGGCGTCCGCATCCGACGAGCTGATCAGGATCGCGTCGTCGATCGAAGCCGGCCCGCCGAGGAACGCCTGGGCGAGCACGGCGCCGACCACCACCAGGACACCCGCGGCGATCAGGGCGGTGCGCAGGCCGCTCTTCTTCTGCTTGGCGGCGGCTTGGGCCTCGCGGCGCTTGCGCTCGTCGCGCGCCTGGTTTCGGCGCTCCTTGTTCGGCAGTCGTTCGCGTTCGGCCACGGGTTGTTACCTCGTCGAGCAGAGGGGCGTCGGAAGGGACGGAGCGTACCCACTCCCCGTCCCGCCACCCGTCGCGCGGCGGTCAGCGTTCCAGCAGCAGATCGGCGACGTCGGCGGGCTCCCGGGCCGGTGGCTGCCCGGCGGGGTGGCCGACGGCCAGCATCCCCAGCGGCTGCCAGGTCGGCTCGAGCCCGAGCACGTCGCGGACCGTCGGCGCGCAGAACGCCGTCGAGGAGATCCAGGCAGTACCGAGGCCGTGGGCCGCCAGCACGACCTGCAGGTTCTGCAGCGCAGCACCGCCGGAGAGCATGAACAGGTCGCGCTCGGCGATGGTGCGGCGGGTGTCGGGGTAGTCGTGGGCGGCGTCGAGTACGACGAACGGCGCGAGCAGTTCCGGCGCGTCGCGCAGCACGGCGTCCGAGCGCGCGATGCGACGCTCGATCACGGCGGGGTCGGTGCCGTCGGCGGCGAGGTCGGTGCGCCACTGCGCCGCCATCGCATCGAGTAGGCGTCCGCGCGTCGGGGGCGTCAGGCGGACGAACCGCCACGGGCGGGCGTGGTGGGGTGCGGGCGCCGTCGTCGCCGCGCGCACCGCTGCCTCGATCACCCCGTGGTCGACGGGCTCGGGCAGGAAGCGGCGGATCGTGCGGCGCGAGGTGACCGCGTGCTCGGCCACGGTCGGGCCCCCGGCCCGGAACGCGTCCGACGCGGCCGGGCGGAGCAGATCGCGGCCCGTACCGGCCGCTCCGCCTGGCAGCCCGCGCACCAGCACGAACGGCGTGCCGCTGGCCTTGGTGCGCACGAGGTCGGCGGCGGCGGCGACCTCGTCGGCGATCGCAGCGACGGTCACTTCGAGTGTCCGTCCCTGCAGGTCGGTCCCGCCGCGCTCGTCACGCAGCGCCGGCGTCCCGGCCACGCCGAGCGCCACCTCGGTCTGGCCGAGGCGCCAGGGTCGGCCGAACGTGTCGGTGACGATGACCCCGACCCGCCGACCGGTGCGTTCACCGATCGCGCGGCGCAGGCGGTCGGCCGACGCGTCCGGGTCGTCGGGCAGGAGCAGCGCGACGTCGTCGCCGGGGACGTTGGACGCGTCGATGCCACCGTTGGCGCACACGAAGCCGTGCGGCGTCTCGACGACGAGCACCCCGGGGGTGTCGGCGACGACGCGGACGGCGAGGTCGCGGGCGAGACGGCGCCGGGCGTCCTTCGGGTCGCCGGCCGGCAGGGGATGCAGCGCGTCCTCGACCAGGCTCACCACCTTCGATGCCACGCACACCACGTCCCCGTCGCGCAGTTCCAGCCCTGCCGACGCGACGGCGTCCAGCAGCGCCGTCGCGAGGTCGTCGCCCGCGGCGAAGCGGTGCGCCGTCGCGAGGCCGACGAGTTCCACCCGGGCGGTCACGTACGGACCTCGGCCGCCAGGGACAGGCAGGTCCGGGCCAGCGCGGCGGCGACCTCGATGTCGTCCATCAACGTCGGTGTCGTGACACATCGGGTGCCGCCTGCCTCGACGACGGCGGACTGGTCGGCGTCGGTCGTGTCGAGCACCCACCCGTCGAGCAGGTCGCCGTAGTGGGCGGCGACGCCGGCAGCACTGACCTCGACGCCGAGGGCAGGTAGGAGGCGGTGGGCCATGCCGCGCACCACCCGTCCGCCGATGATCGGCGAGACCCCGACCACCGGGGCGGGGGTCCGGTGCAGCGCTTCGCGGACGCCGGGGACGGCCAGGATCGGGTCGATCGAGACGGCCGGGTTCGAGGGTGCCACGAGGACCGTCTCGGCGGCGAGGATGGCCTCGACGACGCCGGGGGCCGGCTTGGCGGCCGCGGCCCCATCGAAGGTGATCCTGGCGACGTCGGGTGCCGCCCGCTCGCGCACCCAGTACTCCTGGAAGTGCAGGTCGCGTCCGTCGACCGTGTGGATCCGGGTCTCCAAGTGGTCATCGGTGGCCGGGACCAGTCGCACGCCGACGCCGAATGCGCGGCGGATCTCGTCGGTGACCTGCGAGAGCACGCCGCCCTCACGGAGTCGCTCGGTCCGGTGCAGGTGCGTGGCCAGATCGCGATCGCCCAGCGTGAACCACCCGTCGTGTCCGTAGCGGCGCAGTTCGGTCGCCACGGTGTGCGTCTCGTCCGCCCGGCCCCACTGCTGGGTGGGATGGACGACGCCGGACAGCCAGTAGGTGATCGAGTCGAGGTCCGGGCAGATGCGCAGCCCGTGCAGGGTCAGGTCGTCGCCGACGTTGACGATCGCGACGACGTCGGACGGATCGACGGCGGCGGTCAGGCCGCGCAGGAAGCGTGCGGCGCCGACGCCGCCGGCCAGTACCGCGTACACGCGCGCGTTCCTTGTCGTGATGGGGTCCGGGCCGCGAAGGCTAGTGGCGGACCACGCTCCCGAGCGCCGGGCGAGGTCGAGGACACCAGCGGATGAACCTATACGAATAGCTTGACAAAACCTCTACACTACGCCAGGATGCGCTTCCCTCCGCCCCAGGAACCGCCCATGAGCGCCACGATCGCGATCCAACGCCCGGCCCGCCCCGCGAAGGCCCGGCCAGCGGCTGCGCACCCGCGCCCCCTCGCCAACGCAGCGGTAACGCCCGAAGCGATGCTGGTGGCCGCCGCGACGGGCGACGAAGCCGCCTTCGCAGCCGTGTACGAGCGCTTCGCCCCCCAGGTGCTGGGTATCGCGACCCGGGTCCTGCGCGACCGGGCGTTGGCCGAAGAGGTCGCCCAGGAGGTGCTCGTCGAGGCCTGGCGCAAGGCAGACCGGTTCGACCCGGCGCGCGGGTCGGCCTCGGCCTGGATCACGACGCTGACCCATCGTCGTGCCGTCGACCGGGTCCGGAGCGAGCAGGCCAGCCGCGACCGCGACCAACGCGTGTCGCAGCGTGACCAGGCCCGTCCCTTCGATGAGGTCGCGGACGCGGTCGAGGTCCGACTCGAGCACTGGCAGGTACGGCAAGCCCTCGCCGACCTGAGCGAGCGGCAACGCGAGGCCATCGAGTTGGCCTACTTCGCCGGTCACACCTACCGCGACGTCGCACGCGTGCTCGGCATCCCCGAAGGCACGGCCAAGAGCCGGCTGCGGGACGGCCTGCTGCGGCTGCGTGACCTGCTCGAACAGCACGCCTAGGACCCCGGTCCCGCCACGCCCGCCCCGCCGTGTTCCGCGGCGGGGCGTGGCATTTGCGTGCGCGCAGCGCGCTGAACCCCACCGGTTGGGGCTCTACGGGCGCCCCGACCCCACCGGTGGTGGTGTTCCGCTTGACAGACCCGCTCTCGTGTCGAGAATGACGGCCGTGTAGTTCCAAGGATGTCGAAGCACGCGACGCACCCTCTCACCGGGGTGACGACAGGAGAGCGGATGGGTGCCATCGCTGAACTCAGCGCCCGTCTGGCGTTCGACGCCGACGATCGTGCCTGGATGCTCGAGGCGAAGTGCCTCGACGCCGACCCCGAGGCGTTCTTCCCCGAGAAGGGCGGCTCCACCCGCGAGGCCAAGCGCATCTGCATCGCGTGCCCGGTCCGTGACGAGTGCCTGGAGTTCGCCCTGTCGAACGACGAGCGCTTCGGCATCTGGGGGGGTCTCTCCGAACGCGAACGTCGCCGTGCGAAGCGCCTGACGGCCTAGCGCCGGTCGAGACGGGGGACCCAGGCAGGCGCCTGGGGGGCAACGAGGAGCGCAGCGACCGAGACGGGGGACCCAGGCAGGAGAGGTGCTACCGTCCCGGCGCGCTCCATCGGAGTGCCCCGGGGGCTGGTAGCCGCCACTCGACGGCCCGACCGACCCGGTCGCCCGCCGCCCGGTCCCGACCGCGAGCCCGCGTCGCGGCACCGCGAGGTGTCGGGTGCGCGTGCGCCGACTTCCCCAGGAGCGCCCGCGACCGTGCCGGCCACCTCGGAACTCGCCCCGGTCCTCGTCGTGCTCGTGACGCATGACGGTGCCGCGTGGCTCGACCGCTCCCTCGTGGCGCTGGCCGAGCAGACCTACGGGTCGTTCGAGATCGTGGCCGTCGACAACGGCAGCACCGACAGCACCCGCGACGTGCTGCTGGCCCACCTCGAGGCCGACCAGGTCCTGGTCGCCGAGCGCGACCTCGGGTTCGGGGCGGCCGTGTCCATGGCGCTCGATGCGAGGCCCGCGACCACGGCCGGTGGTGCGCCCTACGTGCTGTTCCTCCACGACGACACCGCCCTGGCGCCCGACGCGCTCGAGCGGATGGTCGAGGCGATGGAAGCAGACCCCCGACTGGCGATCGTCGGACCGAAGCAGCGGGTCTGGGGGCGTGAACACGAACTGCAGTCGGTCGGCTGGACCGTCGATCTCACCGGCCGTGCCGACAGCGGCGTCGACGAGGGTGAGCTCGACCAGGGGCAGCGCGACACCGAGCGACGGACCCTGTACGTGTCGACCAGCGGCATGTTGGTCCGTCGCGACGTGTTCGACGAACTCGGCCGCTTCGATCGGCGCTACCACCTGTTCCGCGACGACCTCGACCTGTGCTGGCGGGCATGGCTGGCCGGCCACGACGTCGAGGTGATCCCCGACGCGGTCAGTGTCCACGTCGCCGCGGCCACGAACTATCTGCGACTCGGTCAGACACGCCACATCGGTCCGCGATACTTCGCCGAGCGCAACACGCTCGCGACGCTGATCAAGAACTACGGGCCTGCCCGGCTGTTGCTGGTGCTGCCGCTGTACTTCCTGGTCGGGGTGGCCAAGGTGTTCGGCTTCCTGCTGACGCGTCGCGTGTCGGACGCCTGGCAGACCATCCGCTCGTGGCTGTGGAACGTGCTCCACCTGCGCGAGACCCTGCGGTTGCGACGCGAGGTCCAGGCCTCACGTCGCCGCCAGGACAGCGAGATCCGCAGCCTGTTCGGCCGGATCCTTCCACGCGTGCAGGCGTACGCCGAGGCGATCGGCGAGTGGATCGCGGGCGGCGATGTCGACCACGGCTACGCGGCAGCCAGGGTCGAACCTGCCGAGCCGGTCGGTGGTCTGCGCCGGGTGGCCGCGGCCATCAAGCGTCGCCCCGTGCTGGCGGTCGGCGCCGTGCTCGGTCTGATCGTGCTGGTCGGCGCCTGGCCGTTGTTGGTGCCCGGCGAGCTGCGCGGTGGGGAACTGGCGCCCTGGCCCGCTTCGCCGGCCGCGTTCCTCAGCGACTACGTGGCCGGCTGGCACACGGCCGGTGCGTTCGGTACGGCGGCGGCGCCGTCGCCGGCCCAGCCGCTGCTCGGGCTCTGGCATCTGCTGCTGTTCGGCAGCAGCTACCTCGCGCCCCGTCTGCTCCTGCTCGGGCTGCCGTTCGCCGCCTGGCTGCTGGCACTGCGTGCGGCCCAGGGATTCTCCGACCGCCGGTTGGCCCGCGTCGTCGCGGCCACCGCCTACGTCCTCTCGCCGCCGGCGCTCGCCGCGCTGGCCTCGGGCCGGGTCGGTGCGCTGGTCGTGCTCGCCGCCCTGCCGGGCATCGTCGCGGCCGGGACCGTGCTCGCCCGACGCTCGACGGGGCCGACCCGGGCCTGGCGGGCCGTGGTCGGCGTCGTGCTGCTCGGGGCCGTGGCGGGGGCATTCGAGCCGGTCGTGGTGCCCGCGCTGGCACTCGCGGGGCTCGCCGTGGTCGCCGTCGCCTGGCGCACGGACGACCCCCGTGCCGTCGACGAGCCCGCATGGCGCCGTGCGCTGGCGATCCGCGCCGTGACGGTCGCGGTCGGTCCCTTCGTGCTGCTGCTGCCGTGGAGCCTGGAGCTGTTCGCCGCCGACGGTCCGCTGCGCGGCGTCGAGTCCGAGGTCGTCGTGGCGCCACTGTGGCAGTGGCTGAGCCTCACGGTCGACCTCGCCGGCCTGCCCCTGCCGGTCGGGTTCGCGTTCGTTCTCGCCGGCCTGCTCGGGCTCGTGCTGGGCGTCCCGCGCAGACCCGGGCTGGTGGCCGTGCTGTGGGCGGTCGCGCTGACCGGGGCGATCGCCGCCTGGCTGTCGGGCCGCACCGGTGCGGTCATCTGGGCCGGCCTGCCCCTGATGCTGACGGCCCTCGCCTTCGCCGGTCTGCTGGCCCTGGCCTTCGCGACGGCCGAGGCGCAACTCACCCGTCACGCGTTCGGTTGGCGCCAACTCGCGGCGCTGACCACCGGCCTGGCCGTTGCCGCCGGCCTCGGCGTGGTCGCTTCCGAACTCGCCCGGGGGCCGTGGCAGGCCTACGCGGTCGGCCGGGCGCCCCTCCCGGCGTTCGTCATGGCTGCCGATGCCGAGGAGGGGCCGTTCCGTGTGCTCGTCCTCGCCGACACCGGCGACGACGTGCGCTGGGAGGTCGTCGACGGCGCGGGCCCGACCATGGCGGCCTATGGCGTCGCGGACGCCGACGTGGCCGCCAACCTGGCCGGACCGGTCGTCGAGGCCACCCTGGGCGGTGCGGACCCGGCGGCGGCGCGACGGCTCGGTCCGCTCAACGTCCGCTACGTGTTCGTGCCTCCCGGTGGCGACAGCGAGCGACTCGACCTGCTGCTGCGCGCGCAGCTCGGGATCGAGCCGCGGCCGATCGCCGATGGTCGGCTGTTCGCGGTGCCGAACTGGCTGCCGCGCGCCGGGGTCGTGACGGGGGTCGGCGCCGAGGCGTTGATGGCCGGCGAGTTGCCCGTCGGGACCGGGGTGCGTCCGCTCGCGCCCACGCCGGACGTCGGTTTCGTGGGCGCGGCCGACGCGGGCGCACTGGTCGTCGTGTCCGAGCAGGACGATCCCGGTTGGGACGCGACGCAGGACGGGCAGGCGCTGCCCTGGGCCGGCGACGGCGACGGCCCGCTGGTCGTTTTCGCGGGACGCGACGAGCGGGGCCGGGTCGAGGTGGCCCACCTCGGTGACCGCGCCCGCGGCCTCGCGGTGGCCGGGCAGGTGCTCGCGCTGCTGATCGTGGTGTCGCTGGCGTTGCGCCCGCCCCGCTTCGCGCGCCGCCGCCCCGACGGCCCCGATCCCTCGACGTCGCCGCCCGGCGCTCCGGCACGCACGCCGGAGGTGGTCGGATGAACCGGCGACGGAGTTGGATCGTGCTGGCCATCTCTGCGCTGGTGGTACTGGGCGTGGTCGGCGCGGATCGCCTCGTCGACCTGCCCGAGGCCGCATCCGCGACGGTGGCACCGGTCGCCGGCGAGGCCGTCTCGGGCGCCTACACGTGCGCGACGGGTGACCGGCGCGAGGGCAGCGAGCTCGACCTCGTGGCCGCCCGCCCCGGTGACGCGGGTGAGGACCCCGCAGCCGTCGACCTCGCCGTGTTCGGCGACGGTGACATCGCGAGGTCACCCCAGCCGTCGGTCTTCCCGGGTGCCCATGTGCGCGCCACGCCGTCGGGCGGTACCGACCTCGCCGCCTTCGTGCCCTGGAGCGGTGGCCCGGTCGCGGTGACCCGCGAGTGGCGCCTGGCCGACGTGGAGGACACCCCGAGCGGGACGCTGGCCGGCCCGTGCCACTCGCGCCTGTCGAACCGATGGGTGGTCCCGGGGATGAGCACCGATGAAGGCAACGAGGCCCGTATCCGGGCCGTCAACCCCTTCCCGACCGACGCGACCATCGCCATCGGCTTCCTCACGCCGCAGGGGCCCCAGGAACCGCTCGCGCTGCAGAACCTCACCGTGCCCGCGTACGGCAGCTACGAGGTGACGGTCAACGACGCGATGCCCGAGCAGGCCGACCTCACGGCGCTCGTGCGGGTCCTGTCGGGCCGGGCCGTCGCCGAGGGCTACCTGCTCACCCGCAGCGCGATCGGCGGCGTCGACGGCGTGTCCCTGCTCGAGAGCACCACCGGACCGTCCGAGACCTGGACCGTGCCGTGGCTCTCGGGCCGCGACGGTGACGCCTCGTGGCTGTGGGTCGCCAACCTCGGGCAACGACCGGCACCGGTCGAGATCACGCTGCACACGGCCGACGGCGGTGCCCCACCCGTCGGTCTGAGCGACGTGACGGTCGCGCCCGGCCAGGTCCGACGTGTGGACCTGCGCGGCACGTTCCCCGAGGGCGTCTCCGCGGCGGCCGTGAGCGTGCGCTCGGACGGAGCGCCGGTGCATGTCTCGGGTGCCGTCAGACGCAGCGCCGACGACCCCGCGCGGACCGGGTTCTCGGTGCAGCGCGGCGTCCCGGCCGCCGACGCGAGCTGGGTCGTGTCGGGTGGTCCGACGGCCGGCCGCAGCGACCGGGTCGAGGTCGTCAACCCGGGCAGCGACGCGGTCGCGTTCTCGGTCGTGCTGTTCAACGGCAGCACCGTGCTGCGGCCGTCCGAGTTCGCCGACCTCGAGATCGGTCCCGGCCAGACGCGTTCGCTGCCGCTTCGTGACGTACTCGGTGACGTCCCCGGCTGGAGCGCCCACGTCGTCGCCGACGGCGGGATCGTCGCCGGCCGCGTCGGCGCTGCCGGCGAGGGCAGCCTGCACCTGCTCGCCCACGCCGGCGTGCCGTCGGCCGCCTGGTCGCCGGTCGATGCGCCGCTGCCGGTCACGGCCGAGCCCGGTGTCGTCCAGCGGCTGGACACCCTCGGCGGCATCCGTGAGCCCGATCCGCTGCAGCCACCCGAGGACGAGCCGGAGCCGGCCGCGGACTGAGCGGGCGGCCGGTTCCCAGGGTGGTCAGCGCCAGCCGAGGTCGTCGAGGCGGTCGTCGTCGATGCCGAAGTGGTCGGCGAGATGGTCGACGACCACCAGTTGGATCAGCTCGAGCAGGTCGGCGCGGCTGTGCGCCCTCGCCTCGAGTGGTCGCCGGAACAGGGTCAGCCGGACCGTCGCCGTCGTCCGGCGCCGGGCCCGAGGACCGCGCAACGAACGCATCGAGGCCAGCGCCACCTCCTCGTCGGACACCGGGGGCACCTCGGTGACCGCGACTTCGACGTCCTCGAGATAGCGCAACAGCGGCTCGGGGAGCCCGGACACGGCGTCGTCGACGAGGCGATCGAACCGGTCGGCGCTGGCCGCGCGGTAGCCGTCGACCGGCCGTCGGCGGCGGTCGGTGGGGGAGCGGCGGTGACGCGCGTGACGGTCGGACATCGAAAAGCAGCGTAGCCGCCGGTTCCTCGCCGCCCTCGTCGCGACGTACGCGCCGCCCGGTGGTACGAATGACAAAAGTCACTTGGGTGCCGCGGGTTACCCAAGACGGGCGTACACCGGATACGCCGGGGAATACCACCGGTGTGATTCACTCCCGCCCGTGTCCGACACCGGAGAGCTCCGTCAGGGCGTCAACCGCGACGCCGTGGTCCGCCCGCTCGCGCTGGCGGCCGATCGAGCCTGCTCGCGGCCCAGTTGCTCCGCACCGGCCTCCGCCACGCTGATGTTCAACTACGGCGAGCGTGAAGCGTGGATCGCCGGGCTCGCGGAGTCCCGCTCGCCGCAGTCCTACGACCTGTGCGCCAGCCACGCCGCTCGCACCCAGGCCCCGCACGGCTGGCGGCTGCGTGACCAGCGGCCCCCGGGTCAGCAGACCGCCGCCCCGTCGCCGTCGTCCGCCGCCTTCGACGGTGCCGACACGGTCGCCGTACTCGCCGCGGCGCTGCGCGCCGTCCCCGACCTCCCGACCCCGGAACCGGTGGCAGACGCCCCCGCATCCGCTCAGTCGGGTATCCCCGCGCCCGAGCCCGCTGCACCCGGGCCCGTGGCGCAACCTTTCCGCTCGGCGCCCGACCGGGGCGACGAGCCCGCCGACGCGACCCTCGAGGGCAGCACCGCTTCCCCGGCCCTCGAGGCGTCCGCGGCGGTCAGCGAGGACGCACCACCGCTCCCGCGCCCCGTCCTGGCCGAACGCATCCGACCCGCAGGGTCGGACCGCGGCGTCGCCGCGGACTGGTAGACGCCGTCATGGCCATCCCGCGCGACCTGCTCGCCCAGGTGCGGCGGCTCGACGAGTACGAACTGCGTCGGCTGTTGATCGTGGTACGTGGGCTGCTGTCGCACACCGACGGGCAGCCCACGCCGCACGAGCCGGACCTGCCGGCCGGACTGAGCTATCGGCGCGAGCACGTGCGCTGCGGCAAGGCCGGCTGCACGACCTGCCCGCACGGGCCCTACTGGTACGCCTACTGGAAGGAGGATGGCCGCACCCGCAAGCGCTATGTCGGCCGGAGCCGGCCGGGCGAGGCAGACGACGAGACAGACGACGGGGCGACGGCAGCCCCGAGGCGCGAGGACACGTCCGACTAGGCTCGCCGATCCGCCGCCGGCCCACCTGCAAGGAGTCCCCGTGACCGTCTCCAGGGACGTGCTCGAGGCCGTCGTGAAGGCCTACGACGTGCGTGGCATCGTCGGCGAGCAGTTGGACGCCGAGTTCGCGCGGGCGTTCGGTGCGGCCACGGCGAACGTGCTGCTGCCGGACGGCGGGACGATGGTCGTCGGCTACGACATGCGCCCGTCGTCACCGGGCCTGGCCCACGCCTTCGCCGACGGCGCCAACGCCCGCGGCATCGACGTGGTCGACATCGGGCTCGCATCGACCGACCAGCTCTACTTCGCCTCCGGCGTGCTCGACGCCGCCGGGGCGATGTTCACCGCCAGCCACAACCCGGCCGGCTACAACGGCATCAAGCTGTGCCGGCCCGGCGCCGCGCCGGTCGCCATCGACACCGGACTCGGCGCGATCCGCGACCTCGTGCCGGAGGTCGACGGCCTCCCGCCCGTCGAATCGGGCACGCGCACCGAGCAGGACTTCACCGAGCGCTTCGCCGCGCACGTGCGCTCGTTCGTCGACGTGAACGCGCTGCGTGAGGTCTCGGTCGTGGTCGACGCCGGCAACGGCATGGCCGGTCACGTCTGGCCGGCGGCCGTCGAAGGGCTGCCGATCCGCACCACACCGCTGTACTTCGAACTCGACGGCAGCTTCCCCAACCACCCCGCCAACCCCCTCGAGCCCGAGAACCTGCGCGACCTGCAGGCCGCGGTCCGGGCCGGCGATCACGCGCTGGGCCTGGCCTTCGACGGCGACGCCGACCGCGTGTTCGCCGTCGACGAGCAGGGCCGGCCCGTGTCGTCGTCGCTCATCGGCGCCGTGGTCGCCGACCGGCTGCTGACCCGCCACCCCGGTGCCACCGTCCTGTACAACCTCATCTGCTCGCACACCGTGCCCGAGACCATCGAGGCCGCAGGCGGCATCGCGGTCCGCACACGCGTCGGACACTCGTTCATCAAGCGTCGTATGGCCGAGACCGATGCCGTCTACGCGGTCGAACACTCGGGTCACTACTACTTCCGCGACAACTACCGCGCCGATTCCGGCATCATCGCGGCGCTGGTGCTGCTCGAGGCCGTCGCGGACGCCGGCGCCCCGCTGTCGGAGGTCGTCGCACCCTACGACCGCTACGCCGCCTCCGGTGAACTCAACCACGAGGTGGCCGACCAGTCTGCCGCGCTCGACCGGGTGGCCGGGGCCTTCGACGGCCGCGCCGACATCGACACCGAGGACGGCCTGACGGTCGTCACCGGCGACGGCTGGTTCAATCTGCGCCCGAGCAACACCGAACCCCTGCTGCGACTCAACGTGGAAGCTGACGACGTGCCGCTCATGGAGCGGCTGCGCGACGAGGTCGTCGCCCTCATCGCCGCCGGCTGAGCACGCCCGACCGAACGACGACAAGGACCGACGACGTGGCACTCGACGAACGGCTGCTCGAGATCCTGGTCTGTCCCGCGTGCCAGGCCGATGTCGAGCACAAGGAGCGGCGCCACCTCGTGGTCTGCACCGGCTGCGGCCTGCAGTACCCGGTCCGCGAGGGGATCCCGGTGATGCTGGTCGCCGAGGCCAGCCGCGGCCGCCGCAGCGAACGCTGAAGAGACGAGTCCGACGTGCCCGACACCGCCCCGCATGCCGACCCACGCCCGTCGGTGGTGGTGGATCACCGCCCGTGGGGGCAGTTCCGCCGCTACACCTGCGACGAGCCGTCGACCGTCAAGCTCATCACGGTCGAGGCCGGCCAGCC
>JAGXST010000287.1 GCA_018335555.1 Actinomycetota bacterium
CTGCTCCCGTCTCCGGGCGACACCGAGACGTCGAGTTGTCTCAGGTCAGCGCTGCACGGTCGGCATCTTCCCGTACACGCCGTTGCGATGACCTCCGTGCTTCATGCATAGCCAATGGTGATCCGGCGCTGTGTCATGCGGCCGTCAGGCGCGAGACGCGGCGCAGGCCAATCCTTGTCGGACTTGACGATATCTCTAGATGAACCTCTCCCCCTGTCCGCATCGGCGCCCCTGCGTGCGCGCTAGTGACGGCCTGTGCGTTCGTGGAGGCGCTGAGTGACAGCCCGCGGGCCGGTTCCGGACGGGAGCTGCCGTCGCTTCCCGACGAGAACTATGCGCGGTTGGCTGCTCCTCACCGCTCCAAAGGAGCGCTCGAAGCGGGGACTCTCGGTCGGGCCGGATACAGGTGCGTCGCGGCCCCCGGTGCAGGGGCGGCAGGGTGACGCCGGTGCCGTCGCTGCTTCGGCGCAAGCGCCCCGGAGGAGGGCACCCGACTGGCGCGCCTACACTCCCACCATGGTGCGCCAACGGCTCTGCTCGATCGATGGCTGTGATCGGCCCGTCGATACCCGATGCCTCTGCTCTGCTCACTACCGCCGCTTCCGCAAGATCGGCGACGTCCGTGCCGATGTCCCGATCCGGCCGTACCGGGGATCACGCCGGTGCGATGTCGAAGGCTGCGACGAGCAACACAAGGCACGTGGCCAGTGTGCGCGACATTACGATCAGGCGCGCGCCGCCCTTCTGCGCGTCACGAGATCCTGACGAGTCGTGTGCCCACTCAAGCGGCGGGGCATGAGGTTCACCTTGCGCGGGTCTCGGGAAATCGAGCCGACGGCGGTCTACGCCCTTCCGTGGTCTCTCTCGCTGGCTGGCGCGTCCGCGCGATCTGCCCGAGTTGGCGCGGCTGCGGAAGGCCCTTACCGCCGGCTGCGCTTTGTCAGCGGTTGGCGGCGAGGTCGCGTCCTGGCGTCGGGCCGCGTGGACCGGTTGTCAGGAACATCGCCTCGGGGTTCGGTCGCTCCTTCTGATCGCCTGGTCCGAGGTGGCCGTGCGGGGCGGCGAAGTTGAAGCGCCACGGGTGGGAGGTGGCCGTAGACGAGGACGCCTTCGAATGGGCGGAGCTGTCGCAGGGCTGCAGCGCTGGCCAGCATCTGGGTCTGGGTGGCCTGGGTCGCGCTCGTCCGCCCTTCGGCATCGACGGTCGTGGAGTGGCGCACGACTTCGGTGTCACCTATGACCTGGGCGATGTCGCCGGTCGTGGTTGCATCGGTGATTCCCGAAAGGACGAGCTTGGCCCGGTGATTGTTGACGACCGTGCCGGCGTGCTGGCCGTACCTGGCGGTGATCTGCGCTCGGTCCTGCCACACGGTGATGAGCTGGATTCCGAGTCCGGCTGCGGTCGAGGCGACCTGCGCGAGGTCGCGCAACGGTGCGATGTTGGCGGCCTCGTCGAGGACCAGGAGCAGGGGCGGGTCGAGCCGCCCGCGGACGGCGGCCTGCTCGTATGCGGTCACGAGGACATGCTGGACGAGCGCCGTGAACAGCGGGCGTAGCCGGTCCTGCTCGTGGAGTGGTGCGCAGATATAGAGCGAGTGGGCGTCGCCGTCGAGCAATTGTTCGGGCTGGATGTCAGCCTGTTCGGCGGACGTGGCGACGGCAGGGTCGGCAAATGCCGCGAGGATGGTCTCGGCAGTCGTGAATACCGATGAGCGGGTGCGCTGCTCACGGCCCCAGGACGCCTCGGCTGCGGCGATCGCAGCTTCGACCCCGGCGGCCTGCAGCAGCAGCCGCACCTCATCTTCTTCTTGCAGGTCGATCCAACGGACCACGTCGGTCATGGTCAGACCGGCGGTTGCAGCCGCGAACAGCATCGGCGCGAGGAGTTTGGCGGCGTTCGCGTACCAGAACTCTGCCTCTTGCATCCGAGTGTCGCGGGCGGCCGAGGTCAGCCACGACGCGGTACGCAGCGCACCCGACCACGTGCCGCAGTTCACCAACGGGGTCCAGCCGGCGTGCGGGACGCCGGTGACCGACCCGGTCGGGTCGTAGGTCCACACGGTTCCGCGCTCGCGACGGGCGGCGAGCGTCTCGGCGAGAAGGTCGTTCTTCACCGAAGTGGCGACGACCGGTCCGGGCCATTCGAGGATGGCGGGGATCGCGAGCCCGGACGTCTTGCCGGACTGGGTCGGGCCGAGCACGAGCAGCGAATGGCCAGGCTCGGCGGCCAGCAGTCGGCCACCGGGACCGTGACCAAGCGTCAACCGCCCCGGCTCGGGTCGCCGCACCACCAGCGTGCGCACGTCCCGTTTGGTCGCCCACCGGGCCGAACCCGGCTCCGCCGCTGCCGCTCGTCTCGATCGCCACGCCAACACGCGCACCGACACCGCCACGAGTAGGCCGACCAGCAGGGCGAACACGGTCCAGAAGCCCGTCGGACCCGGCAGCTGTGACGCGTACTCGGGGCCGAACGCTGCAGCCGGATCTTCCGGTCCAGCGACGACTCGGTAGCCCACCCGCAGCATCGAGGCCGCGGGCAATGCCAGCCACGCCCCGGACACCGCGCGGGCGGCGATCTGCGCTGTAGCCCACAGCAGCGTCCCGCCTGTCAGCGCCACGGTGAGCGCGAACGAGCCGACGAGTCCGACCGGCGAAAGCGGCAATCCGCCACGGTGGCCCGCCGCTGCGCGAGCCGGCGGCCGAGGTCCGAGATTCGCCATCAGGACATCCTCGCGTCGGTGTCTACGAGTGCTCGTTCCCGGCTGCCGATGTGGTGCTCCGCCAGAAAGGAGCGTGTCCCCACCCGCCACAGGGCGATCCCGCGTCCGAGTTCGGGCAGGATCTCGGCCTCGACGTCGGTGAGGCCGAGCAGCTCGCGTGCCTGTGCGGTTTCGGACGAGGACTGGCCGTAGATGACGCGGGTCTCGGAGTCGGCGAGCAGCCCCTGGGCGAGTGCTGCCTGCTCCGATCCCTCGGCACCCGCGGCGCGCAGGTCCGACAACCGGTGGATCACGGCGACGTTGGCGACTCCGTACTGGCGCGACAGCTTCCAGGAGGCCTGCAGCCAGCGTGCGATCTCGAGGTGGCGCAGGATCGCCCATGCTTCGTCGATCACCAGGATCAACCGTCGGTCGGCATGGGCGACCAGCGACGCCTGCAGCCAGGCGGTGGCGCACAGCATCACCAGTCCGAGCGCGGGGGAGCCGTACAACGCCGACAGGTCGAGCACCACCAGCGGCCCGTCGAGCTGTAGCCCTGGCGTGGTCGGGCCGTCGAACATCCCGGCGAGGTCGCCCTGGCACAGCCGTCGCAACTCCAGCGCGACCTGCCGACCGGATGCAGCCAACGAGTCCACGTCCGCGGCGATCCGCGCGGCTGCAGCCTCGTCGGGCCACAGCAGCGTCTCGACGACCGCCGGCAGCGTCAGCACACCGTCTGCGCGGGCGGAGGCTGTCACGATCGCAGCCTCGCAGGCGGCTTGCTCGTCGGGGGTCAGCGCTCGTCCGAGCGATGCTGCGGCGAGCGAGTTCAGCAGGCTCAGGTGGCGACGGGTCACCTCGACGTCATCGAGAGCCTGACTCCACGCGCCGGTGTCCAGCGGGTTCAGTCGCACGGGTAGGCCCGGTCCGAGACGAACCGGCTCGACCCCGCAGGCGGCCGCAAGCGGGCCGTACTCACCCTTCGGATCGATGATCCAGGCGTGCCGGCCGAACACCTGCTGGCGCCACAGATAGGTCTTGATGAACGACGACTTGCCGCGGCCGACCTGTCCGGCAACGAGCATGTTCGGGTTGGTCAAGGTTCCTTGGGCGTACAGGTCCCACGGGTCGTAGCAGAACGCGCCTCCGAGCAGTTCCCGGCCGATGTAGACGCCCCGGCCGCCGAGCCCGCCCTCGGACACAAATGGGTAGGCGGCCTGCAGGTGCGCGGTCGACACCCGGTGCGCGCCGGCGCCGGCTCGGCGGCTCATCGCAGGCCCCGCGCGAGCGGCAACGTCCAGGTGAATGCGATGTCCTGCTCGCCGTCGAGCCGCCGCAACTCGAGCGAGGACTGTTGGGCGGCCTGCTCGACTTCGCCGCAGCCGGCGGCCAGGTCGTCGAGGGAGCCGGCGGTCACGGTGAGGTAGCCCGACAGCCGGTAGTCGGCGTGGCCGTCGGCAAGCTCCTGCTCGCGGCGGGCGGCGGTCTCCTGGGCGCGACGCCTGCGGGCGGTCGAGGCGAATCCGGCGCGGGCGCGTAACTCCTCGTCGGCCATGCCTTTGAGGACGGCGTGTTCGACCTCGCGGTGGGCGCGTAGCGGGCTGACCGGTTCCATCGTGACCGCGATCGAACGCATCCCGCCGACGCCGAGCAGCAACGGGACGAGGAAGTCGGGTCCGACCGGGCTGCGGGGCCACTGGGCGACCCAGTAGGTCGCATGCCACACGTCGGCGGTCCGGTAGTTCGACCACCTCGTCTCGGTCGCGAGGGGCCAGGCGTTGACCGGGGCGGTCCCGCCCTCGTCGTCGGTCGCGGCGGCGCGGCGGGCGAGGCTGATCCTGGCGGACGGGTCGAACGCCGTTCGCAAGGCACCCGCGAGCAGTCGCGGTGTCAGCATTCCGTCGACCACGATGTCGGCCGACGCGAGGGTGCGCTGCACCGACAGGGCCTCGCGCAGCAGCACCTGCGCGGCGCCGGCGTCGCCACCGCCGGCCTGCTTGATCGCACGGCGGGCCCTGGTGGCGGAGATGGCGACCACGAGCAGCGTCTCGTGTTGTGGTGCGGTTGGGCCGGCCCGGTCGACAAGCTCGAGGTAGGACGCGAGCGTTGGATGCTGTCGTGGGACGCGGACCGCCTCTGCGAGGTAGCGGCCCATCACGTCGGCATCCTCGGGGACCGTGCGTTCGATCCACTGCAGTCGGTGCACGGGGGAGGAGGCGCGCGCGAGTCCGGCCAGCACGCCGCCCCATGCGGCGAGGCGCCGTTGCTTCTCCGGGGTGTCGGCGAGTTGGAACGACCTTCCTCGCACCGCCAGCACCGCGGCGTAGGTTCCGGACCGGCGGTCGTGGATCATCCCGACGTCGCGCCCGGCCGCGCTGACGGGCGCGGCGAGCAGCCGCACGTCCGCCAATGTCGGTGGTGGCTGTGGGTGTGCATCGCCGTGCTGGTCGTGACCGAGCAGGGGCGCGGGGGAGAGGTAGCGGTCGCGCCGGCCAGCACGGACGGCCAGCCAACGGACCACCGTCGGCACCCATTGCTCCACCGTGCGGCCGGCGACGGGCCAGAACGCAACGACACCCGCGATGGCTACGACGCCGATCGCGCTGCCGAACCCGCCGGCGCTGCCGTTGACGCGCACGATCGCGACCGCCGTCAGCAATGCGGCAGTCAACACGCCGAGTTGCCCGACCCGCAGACCGAGCACGAGCGTGTGGTCCTCACCGGCGGCACCGAACTCGTAGCGGCGTGCGACGCTATCCATCACGGCACCTCCGGCGCGGAACGGCGACGAGGCAGGTCCGGGGACGGGCCCGATGAGGTAGCCGACTGCTGCTCGGCGCCATGGGTCTGTAGGCGCTGACCGACGCTTCTCGCAGCGCCCGCTCCTGCGGCCACCGTGCCTCCCACGGCAGCCACCGCTCCTGTGCCCACCGCAGCACCAGACGCGCTCGCGCTGCCAGCGGTCGGGCCGGCAGCACTCCCGCCCGAGCCGCCACCGACACCAACGCCCGGAGATGCTCCTGCCGACGCCTCGGCGCCGGATCCGGCGACGGCCGGCGAAGTCGTCGGGGACCCAGACGGTCCACCGGTCGCGGTTTCACGTCCGCTGGGTCCGTCTGCGGACGCGGTCGCGTAGGAGCCATGCTGGCCGCCGCTCGCCCGCTGACGGACAGCCTGGAGCATGTGGTGGCCGGCCGTCGGCGAACTGACCGCAGCGGTCGGCCGCCGGTAGGTCCCCTCCAGATCGCCCGACAGTCCGGCCTCGAACACCGGGATCAGCCGAAGGAGCACATACGGCGCGAGCGCCGCCAGTGCCAGCATCGACGCACCGGCGAGTACCACGCCGAACCCACCACTCTGATCTTGTTCGGCGCCGGCCGGGATACCAGCCGCCGTACTGGACTCGCCGCCTAGCGCTGCTGCGGCAAGGGCCATCACCGCGACGATCACGAACTTCGAGAGGATGATGGCAACCAGCCCCTGGACCAGCCGCCGCAACCAATGCGAGGTCGCCGGCCACACCATCGCCATGAAGCCCAAGGGCAGGAACAGCACCGCGACGTAGATGGCAGCCTGGCGGAGCAGCAGCTCCAGCCAGATCGCGAACGCCGCGAACGCCACTACGCCGGCCGCCAGCAGGGCCGCCAATCCGGCGACGGGCCCGCCCGTGCCGGCCGGCAACGACGCGAGCGACTCGCCGAGCCCGGAGGAGAAGCCGGCGAGATCGGATCCGAGTGAGCGGCCGATCCAGCCCGTGAGCAGATCGGTGAGCTGCACCAACAGATCGACGACGACCACCCCGGCCGCGGTCCCGATCGCCGCCAACGGCACGTACCCGAACGTGGCCCGCAACAGCAGCCCGGGGTCCTGACGGATGATGCCCTGGATGATCGAGAGCACCAGGAACGGCAGCAGCCCGAAGACGGCGACCATCGTCATGTCCCGGTAGACACGGCCGAACCACGACGACGTGAGCTGCGGTCGAGTCGAGGAATCGAGGAACGACGCGACCTGCTCGAGCAGCCATCCGGCGCCCTCGACGACGAACGCGACCATCTCGTGCAGGACGGCTTGGGCTCCGCCGGCGACCATCGGCTGGACGCCCCATGCCAACGCACTTCCGACCCCGTCGCAGACGGTCTCGACGCCCCACGGCAAGCTGCCACACGCGCGTTCGTCGTCATCGGCCGCCACGACGTCCGCCTCCCCGGCTGAGCCATCCGATACGGAGGGCCCGTCCTGCGCCCAGCCGACTGCCGGCGCCGCCAGCAGCCTCAGGACCACGACGAGGAGCAAGACTGCTCGGCCGGTCATCGTTCTGCCTCTCGCTCCAGCGGTTGCGGCCAGTAGCGATAGGGCGCGAACGCGTTGATCTTACGAGCGACACGCCCTGTGCCCTCGTGGACGACGAGGGTCGGATTCGGGCCGGGCTCGGTGCTGAAGCCGACGAGCCGCCACCCGTCGCGCTCCCAAGCGAGCATCACCTCGGTGGTGCGCCAACCCGGCTCGACCAGCGGTCGGTCGTCAGCCATGACCACTACCGCGGCCCAGATCGCCACCGTGGCCTGTGAACGGTCGTAGTCGCGTAGCTGCCAACCGCCGGGCACGACGCGCCAGACGAAGTCGGGATCGGCGAGCGCCTGGGCGTCGAGTCCCAGCTGGCCGCCGATGAGCTCGATCCCCTCGGCAAACGCTGCCTCGAGACGGTCGTGGGCCTCCTCGGCGACGATCGCATCGAGCACGTCGGTTCTATGCGCTGCGTCGAACACGTCTGGGCCGTCGAGTGCCAGGCCGTAGGCGGTCGCTGCCGCGACAGCGCCGTCGGGTGAACGCGGGTAGCCGTCGGATGGGGCATTGTTGTCGAGGTCGCCCAGGTCGGACGCCGCGGCCGCGGGACCGCTCGGATCGATGGTCGCCGTCTGGTCCGCCTCGACCGTGGGCGAGTCGGCGCTGATGCGGGCGACGAGGAGCACGAGGGCGATCGCCGCGAGGGCGATGGAGGCGGGGCGCAGGAGCCGGCGTCGGTCCACGTCAGCTCACCGTGGTCCCGGTGTCGAAGAAGAAGTTGATGATCGCCGGTGCCGCACCGATCAGCAGCGCCGCCAGTCCGGCGATCATGACGCCGCGGCGTCCGGCGACCGAGTACTGGTAGTTGTTCGAGTTCGAGCCGAGCGCCCAGGCGACCGCGGAGACGACCATCGCGACCAGGGCCAGGATCAGTGCCCAGCCCATCACCCCGTTGGTCAGATTCTGCAGTACCTCTCCTCCGGGTAGCTGTCCCGGATCCGGCCGCGCTCCCACGGCTCCGACGAGTCTCGAGCTGGCAAGGTTCATCCGACTTCCTCCATCTCAGGTGTTCCTCGGGTTGGGCTCCGCATCGCCTTCCTGCCCGAGGGGTGTTGCACTCGTGCCGCCGGAGCTCCGCCACGGTCGAGGTAGGGCCACGGCCCGGTCCGGTCGCCGGGCTGGGCTGCCGACGTGTCGGTCTGAAGCGCCTGTTCGACGAGCCCCAACGGGACCGGAACCTCGTCGTCCTGCCGAGCGACGTTCTCGTTCATCCACAACCCCCGGTGGTCTCGTCCTCGACAGCGACTGCCGGCTTCGGACGATGCGGGCACGGGCGGCACCCGGACCCACATCGTGATCAGCGAGCGGCGACGGTCAACGCAAGACCGCTCGGGAGCTGTGGATAAGCAGCCGAGGGATCGGCCGGATCGAACGCCCGAGGTCCAACCGCCGGGGAGAAGACGACGATGTTCATGAAGGTGTTTGCCGGTGCGATCATGGGCCTCGTCGCCTTGACGGCCCTGCCCGTGCTCTTGATCAGTGCGACCGCAGGCGCGTCACAACCGACGCCTACCGCCGCCGCCTTCAGCGACATCCCGCCGACCTACTTGGCCCTCTACCGGGACGCGACTGCACGACGATGTCCCACCTTGCCATGGAGTGTCTTGGCCGCCATCGGCAAGATCGAGTCCGACCACGGCAGGATCGGCGGCGCCCGCGTGCATGGTGACGGCACGGTTCACCCGCGCATCGTCGGCGTCGCACTCGACGGCTCACCCGGCGTCGCGCGAATCCTCGACACCGATCGGGGCCGCCACGACGGCGACACCGTGTACGACCGCGCCGTCGGCCCGATGCAGTTCATCCCAGGCACCTGGTCGGCGTACGGCTTGGATGCATCGGGCGACGGCGTGGCCGACCCACACAACGCGATCGACGCCATCCACGCCGCCGCCGTCTACCTGTGCGTCAACGGAGCGGACGACGCGGACCAGGTCTCCGAGGCGATCCTCGCCTACAACCGTTCGGCGGTATATCGCGACCGCGTCCTCGAGATCGCCTCGGCGTACGGGGAAGGCAGCCTCGGAACGTCCGCCGCGTCGCGAACCCTGATCGCGATGGTGCTCGCAAACCCCCACTTGGAGATCTATGCCGCCGGACGAGACGACATCGCCGCCGGCCGGGTCGACGCCCGAGTGCTCGCGGTCCTCCAGATGCTCAGCGAGCACCACACTCTGACGATCTCCAGCCTCAAGACGGGCCACTCGCGATGTGTCGGCGGCGGCAACTACCCGGGCTGTCGTGTCTCCCACCATTGGCATGGCCGCGGCGTGGACATCGCCGCCGTCGACGGCCGAGCGATCTCGGCGAGCCACGTCGATGCTCGTGCCCTCGCGGTCTCGTTCGCCTCACTACCACCCGAGCTCCGGCCAGCCGAGGTCGGAACACCCTGGCGCCAACTCACCGGGTTCACCGGGTTCTTCAGCGACCGAGACCATTTGACCCACCTCCACCTCGGGTGGGCTGGTGACCGGTAGTAACACGGGGCCGGCCAGCACGCCCGCGACGCAACCGCGCTTCGCCACTGGGAAACCTGTTCTTGCAGCGCACGTAACCGATGCGGCCGCGGCGCGGCGCCGACCTCTACGCTGTCGCCACATCGACCTTGGGCGGGATCGTCGACGTATGAAGCGAAATTTCGTAGTCGACGCACGGCTCCTACGCGAGCTCGGCGAGCGGCTGGTCGGCGAACCCCACATCGCGCTGGCGGAGCTCATCAAGAACTCTTACGACGCCGACGCGACGCAGGTCCACATCACGTTCGACGGCGACGCCATCGAGGTGGTCGACGACGGCCACGGGATGACCCTGAAGGACTTCGACGATCGGTGGCTCCGGATCGGGACGACACATAAGGACGAACAGGAGCGAAGCCCGCGGTTCGGCCGATCACTCACCGGGTCAAAGGGCGTCGGTCGGCTCTCCGCACAACTACTCGCCGACTCCCTGTCGCTGGAGACGAGGTACGACGGCGAACGACTCGTCCGGGCGACCGTCGACTGGGACGCGGCTGTCGAGGCGGGGCTCTTGACCGAGTACCCCATCCAGGTGACGACGTCCGCGCGGTCCGGCACGACGTTCGCCGGCGGAGCGGAGCACGGCACGCGCATTCTCCTCACCGGACTCAAGTCCGACTGGGACGCGGACGCCTTCGAGAACGTCGCACGTGAGATATGGCCCCTGCAGCCGCCGTTCCACGATGCCGCTGGGCCTGATGCGGACGCCTTCCACGTCGAGCTGCGGAGCACCTTCGCCGATGTGGAGACCGCTTTCGCCGACCAGATGGGTCGGGTGCTTGAGCTCTGGAATGCCCGTATCCTCGGCCGACTCCTCCCCGAGGCTACGCCCGTCCCAGCGGACGCAGCCGCCGTCGAGCGTCCCTCGGATGTCGCAGGGCGCGACGCCGGGCATGCCGATGACTCCGACGTGGCTGCCGATTTCCTATACGACGGCACCGACAGCGGGTTGCCGCCTCGGGTAGTCGAGCTTGAGGTTGAGTTCGCCGACCGCGACAGCTACCGCATCGCATATGTACTGCCGGAATGCAGTGTCGACATGCTCGACTTTGAGATCCGCGTCTTCGACCTCCGAAACCGGCAGCCGTTCGGGGTCACGGTGCGGGAGGCTCGCAAGTATCTGCGTCGGTTTGGTGGTGTGCACGTCTACGACGCCGGCTTCCACATGCCCTACTACGGGCCGGACACGGACTGGCTGCACATCGAGATCGACCATTCGCACCGGCTCTCGAACTCCCGACTCCTACCCGATGATCTGCGCGCGCCCGACGGACTGCGGTTCCTGCCCACCAACTCGCGGCTCTTCGGTGTCGTCAACGTGAACACCAGTCTCGAACAGCGCCGCGCCAGGACGCGGGAGCTGCGCACGCAAGAAGCCCTCAACATTCAGGTCACCCGAGATCGGCTCGTCGGCAACCGGGCTTACCGCGACCTTGTGACGGCCGTCCGGTGGGCGGTCGACTTCTACGCGCAGCACGAGGCACGCCGCAGCTACACCAAGCGACTTGAGCAGACCCGGGTCGATGAGCTTCCCTCGGCCCACTTCGAGCGGGTCGCCGCGGTCATCGAGCGGCATAGCGCGTCGCTGGAGCCCCAGCTCCGGGAGGTGCTGACGCGCGAGGTGGCCGAAGCGACCGAGGTGGCGGAGAAGCTTGAGACGGGCCAGTCGGTCCGCAGTGGACTGCTCGCGGCCCTTGCCACCGCCGGAATCTCGGCGATGGCGATCGAGCACGAGGCCGCGCGTGAACTGCGCACGTTGAGGCGGCTGACCCAGTCGGCTCGTCGGCTCGAGACCCGGCTTAACGAGCCGTCCCTGAGAGAACTCCTCGATGCTCTCGAACGGTGGCTAGAACGCAGCGAGGAAATCCGTGGGCTCTTCCAGCCAATCCTGACCGAGGAGGGTCGCCGGCGGCCCAGCAGACGGTTCTCTGCCAGACGGCTCGTCGAGGACGTTGCCCGGCAGACCCGGCCCCTGATGCGGGCAGTGTTCGTCGAGACCGATGGCGTCCCGGACGCGATGAAGTTGCCCCACGGCAGCCATGCCGAGTGGTCGGCCCTCTTCCAGAACCTGCTCATCAACGCTCACAACGCGATGCTCGACCGCGACCGCAAGATAATCGCTGTCGTGGGTCGGCAGACCGAGATGACGGGCTCTATACGCGTGCAGGATACGGGCGTAGGCGTGGACCTGTCACGAGCCGACAAGCTGTTCGAGCCGTTCGAGCGGGATCTGAAGGTGAGCCGGTCGCGCAGCGGGCTCGTTATTGGCGGCTCCGGTCTCGGGCTCACGATCGTCCGGATGCTGGCCGAGGGTCTCAGCTGCAAGGTGGCGTTCGTCCCGCCCGACCCCGGCTTCAGCACGGCCGTGGAGATCTCCTGGAGGGAGAAGCGATGAAGCTCACCGTGAGGCTCTTCGATGACGATGACGATGCGAGGACCGAGTGGTCCGACCGCCTGGCGGACGTCCTCGGTGACGCGGGGAACGTCGCCGCAATCGCGCCGGATGCGTTCCGAGAGGGTGTTACCACCCTTGAGGACCGGCAACGAAGTGCTCGTACAAACCGGTCGTCCGCTGCGGACTGTGTCTTCGACGATCTCGACGTGCTCGTGGTGGACTACGACTTGTTGGAGTTGGCCGCCGGCCGGGCCGGTGGCGGCCACGAGACAGGCGAACGGATTGCATACCTCGTCCGGTGCTACTCGACCTGCCGCTACGTCGTGGCGCTCAACCAGTTCACGCTCGCGCGTGTCTTCGACACGACCCTCCAGGGACACGTGGATTCCTTCGCGGACCTCAACATCGGTAGTGAATCGCTCTTTGACATGGGCCTCTGGTTCGGTCGACGCGAGGAGTTCCGACCATGGGCGTGGCCACGACTCCTCGACGAGCCGGCGAGGCTGGACCGACTCGCTGCGACGCTCGCCGATGCCATGGGCGACCGGGTACTGACACACCTCCGGCTGGCAGACTCACCACTGAAGAACCGATTGCAGAGGGCGCACCTCGAACCACTGAGCCGCACGGACGACCCTTTCGAGCTCACGTTCGCCCGGTTCCTCTCCGCGTCTCCGCTCGCCCGCGACCCGAAAGACCGGTCATGGCGTGAAGACCACGATCCACTCGTCGCCGCGGCTCGCCTCTCGAAGTGGGTGGAACGGGTGCTCCTTCCGGCCCAGGACGTTGTGATCGACGCACCCCACCTCGCTTCGTTCTACCCGGCCACTCTCGCCGGCGACCCCGACGGCACCGCCGATCTGACGTCCGAAGCCACGGATCTCCCACTCGACCACGAACAGTTGACCGATGCCCGTTGGATGCCTGGATGGGCGGCTCGTCCCCTTTGGGCCGTTCCTAGTCTGGATCCTTCCGACGCCGGGCTGCTCGGGGCGGCGACCGCCATGGAGCAGCGAGTCTTTTGCGAGGACATCTCGCGGTTCCACGACGTCACTGAGGCCGCCGCGTACTACGCAACGTTCGTTAGCGGCCCACAGGAGCGGTGGGTTCGCCGTCTTGAGAACGTCACGTACTCGCCGCCGGGGTGGGATCTGTAGTGGGACTGGGGCAAGCGACGATCGGGCTCTTCAGACTGCTCCATGTGCAGAGCGAACGGAAACTACGTGAGCGCGCCGCTGCTGCACTAGATGACGGTCGATCGCCTGCGATGCCCGTCGACGAGCTGAGGAGGGAGTACCCCCCGTACTCGGACGCGTCGATCGGCAGCATCCTGTCGCAAGCCGCCGGAGATCCTGGGCAGGACGAGGGGACCTTTCTGCACGGGCCTCCGATCATGAATGGTACCCCGGTGCTATGGCCGGTCATGGCACCGGTTTGGGACGAGGAGGGGCTGCGGGCTATCCGTGTCGGGCTCTTCGGCTTCGGTCCGCGGTCCGCGGTCGGATGGCGGTTCGAGGAGCCGTCCGCACCGCCCGAGCCGACACAGAAGCAACTGGACGCGGCCGAGCGCGCCGGTGCCGAGTTCCACTCGACCTCCACTCACGGGTTCTTCCACGCGCAACCGATCACGGAGCTCCACGTGGGCCGCGCGCTGATCCAGGACCGCCCCCACCCCCCGCTGAACTGCAGTCAGCCGGCCTTCGTGCTCGATGTTCCCGAACCTCCCTACTTCCCCTGGGCCATGGTGACATCCTTGTATGGTAGAACCCCCGTGCAGGTCTTCCTCGGTCGCCAGCGGTCCGTTTACGAGGCGATCCGCCACGACCTGCAGCTTCCCGGACCGTCGTGGTTCGATCCTCTCCGTCCGCCCGCCTGACTCGCCGCCGGGCACGGAAGGCCGGGGCATGCAGCGTGCCGGCCGGCGCTCGAGTAGGGTGTCGCCGCCCTCCGACACGGAAGTTCATTCCTTGGTCCACCGGATGCTCGACAGCGGTATCGACAACGCGAATTGGGCGTGACGGTCGGCACTGTCGCGAGCTTGTTCGCCGGGGTCGGAGGTATCGACCTCGGGTTGCAGGCGGCCGGTTGGGAGACCGTGTTTGTGTCCGAGTCCTGGCGCCCCGCCCGATGCGTGCTCGCTGAGCGCTTCCCGGGCGTCGCCACCGACGGCGACGTCAGGGAGCTGGCCGCGATTCCGGACACGGACGTCGTGGCGGCAGGTTTCCCCTGCACAGACCTGTCGCAAGCGGGATCCATGGAGGGCATCGCCGGGGAGAACTCAAGCCTAGTGCGGCAGGTGTTTCGGCTGCTGTCGTCTTCCGAGGCCGAATGGGTGGTCCTCGAGAACGTTCCGAACATGCTTGTGCTGCACGGCGGAGCGGCGATCCGCGAGATTGTCGATTCGCTCGAAACCCTTGGGTACCGGTGGGCCTACCGAACCGTCGACACTCGCTTTACGGGCCTCCCTCAGCGCCGGCGTCGGGTCCTCGTCGTAGCCAGCCGATCACGCCGACCCCAGGACGTCCTGCTCGCGGATGACGCCGGTCCACGCTCGGCCGACGACTTCGATGACCGCGCGTACGGCTTCTACTGGACCGAAGGGCGCGGCGGGCTGGGCTGGGTGAGGGACGCAATCCCAACCCTGAAGGGCGGTTCCACAATCGGGCTGCCGTCCGCGCCCGCAGTGTACTTGCCCGGCCGGCCGCAGGGTCGCAGGATCGTGATGCCGGTGATCGCTGATGGTGAGCGACTCCAGGGGTTCCCGGCGGGCTGGACCGCGGCTGCGGCGCGTTCAGGGGAGCGAGACCATCGCTGGAAACTGGTGGGCAACGCCGTCCCCGTGCCGGTCGCTAGGTGGCTCGGTCGCAGGCTCGCCGACCCGGGGGACCATCACGATGAACGTCACGGGGGTCGGCTTGACCGGCAGGGTCGCTGGCCGGCCGCTGCTTGGGGTGGCAGCGACGGTGCCTGGGTCTCGGCCGTCTCGGAGTGGCCCGTGCACGAGAGCTACGTCCACCTTCGTGACCTGCTCGACGCGGACGCTGCAACGCCGCTGTCCCATCGCGCCGCGACCGGGTTTCGCTCCCGGTTGGAGGCCTCTGGCCGATCGGTCGACGAGGCTTTCCGTCGCGACCTGACCATCCACATCAGTGAGCGCTTGGTGGCAGAGCAGATCCCGGCCTAGAACGTTGGCGGGAAGCCTCGCTGGGATGCCTTTCCTGGGCCACCGCATTGAACTCACTCGGTCAGGCACCGCGGGGAGTCCACGGGGCCAACCACCGGCGGTACTCGGATCCAGGCTTGCGATGGCAAGGAGGCACGCGCCAGCTGCGACCGAGCTCACCGGCTGCCCTACGATACGACTGCCTCAACCAGGGCACGCTCTGCGACGAGGAGTCAGCCCGGCGAGATCAGCCGAGGGCTCTCACAGCCCTCCTCAAACCTGAGGTCTCTCACCCGATCCGACGACCTTCGCGCCGCTCACGGGCAAGCACGTGTAGGTCCACGGGCGTGCGGGCGAGCATCAAGTCGATCGCCCGGCCGAGAAACCTGCCGATCCGTAGCGTGTCAGGTACCACGTCGGCGACGACCTCCACCGAGAAGCCCGCCTGAGATACCGCGCTGTCGTCCCAGCGCAGGACGGCCAGCGCTGTTGCGTCGTAGGCGTCGTCCTCCTCGGCAAGTTTCTGCAGCAGGTCCTTCAACCGTTCGAAGATCAACCGATCACTGTCCATGACGGTGGACCGGACCGCGAAGACGTAGCCGAGGACGGCCAGCGGGTGACGGGCGCGAAGGTTCTTCGCGTCGCCATAGCTCTCCTCAATGCGGTTCAAAAGATTGTTCGAGAACGACGAGTCCATCCGTTTCGTTGACACCAACAGCTCCGGGCCACGCGCCCACGAGGCCATCACGACGTCGACCTGCTTGTGGTAGGCCTTGCCTAGCACCGTCGATTCGGACGACACGACGCCCGCGGGCGAACGGGCGGCGGACAGCCGCCCGAGAAGGCGTTCCCGCTCGTTCCGCGGGAGCACTTCGAGGAGGCGCGCGATCTCCGCGGGCATGACTCTGGGCCTGACGGGACGGGGCCATACGGCGTCCGGGTCGAACCCGGCGCGACGGAGTTCGGCCGACAGCCACACGTCTATGGCCTTTGCGGGCAGCCCGGTCCTTGAGGCGGTGCCGTGGCGTAGCGGTACGGCGAGCAGTCGCGCCAGCAGACCGAGGTCCGGGGCGAAACGGCGGTCGTTGTCGGCGCCGGCCCAGGGGGAGACGGTGTCGGCGTTGGCCACGAGCTGGTCGAAGTCGTCCCAGACGTCGTCCGCGGTGCCCATACTCCATCCTGCTTTCGAAGGTTTTTCACAGTAGTCGCGTCCTCGCCAGGAACGCGGGCACCGCCGGTTATCCTGTTGCCATGACATCCCCCGCCCTTGATCCGCCCGAGTCCCGCAAGGCGCGCGGCGCGTTTTTCACCCCGCCGGCCATCGCGCGGTTCCTGGTCGACTGGGCAGTGCGCTCGCCGTCCGACAGAGTGCTGGAACCGTCGTGCGGGGACGCCGTATTCCTCAGGGCGGCGGCCGAACGGATCGTCTCGTTCCCGTCCGACCGTTCCTCGGCGTTTCTCCACGGGATCGAGCTCCACGGCCCGTCGGCCCGAACGGCGGCCGAGGCGCTCGCGCCGTGGCCGGTCTCCTCCCGCGTCGAGTCGGGGGACTTCTTCGACTTCCACCCAGCGCACTCCTACGACGCCGTCGTCGGGAACCCACCGTACGTGCGCTTCCAGGACTTCTCCGGCGAGAGGCGTGTTCGCTCGCGCAGAGCGGCGCTGGAGGCCGGGGTGAACCTCTCGGGCCTTGCCAGCTCGTGGGCGGCCTTCGTTGTCCACGCCGGCGAGATGTTGGCGCCGGGAGGCCGTCTCGCGCTGGTACTCCCGGCGGAGCTCCTTGCGGTCCATTACGCCGCGCCCGTGCGTCGTTACCTCCTGGACCGATTCTCCGACGTCTCCCTGGTCATGTTCGAGCAGCGCGTCTTCCCCGGCGTCCAGGAGGAGGTCGTGTTGCTCCTCGCTGAGGGCTCCGGCACGAGCGACAGCATCCTGCTCTCACAGGTCGTGGACGCATCCGGTCTCGCTGAGCTTGCCCGCTCCGCCTTCACGAAGCGGCCCGTCTCGGGGGACCTCCGTTGGGGCGGCGCTCCGCTCGAAGCGGACGCGGACGCGGCGTACGCTCAAGGATGCGAGCTCGCAGGCGAGACGCTTGGCGACTGGGGCCGTGCGTTCCTCGGCGGCGTCAGCGGCGCGAACCACTTCTTCGCTTTGGACAGCACGGACCTTAAGCAGCACGGACTCGGAAACGAAGACGTCGTCCGACTAGCCCCCACGGCAACACGGCACGTCCGGGGGGTGGCGCTCACAGCGGCCAGGTTGGCGGCAGCCGACCGCGCCGGCGGGAAGACGTGGCTGTTCCGTCCGGGGGGTAAACCCGGCACGGCTGCACGCGACTACATCTCGCTCGGGGAACGGACCGGGGTCCACCGCCGCTACAAGTGCCGGGTCCGCGAACCGTGGTGGCAGGTGCCGCTTCCACGCGTTGGGCACCTGCTGCTCACCTACCTCAACGCCGACGCACCGAGGCTGGTTGAGAACGCGGAACGCGTCACGCACTTGAACGGTCTGCATGGCATCGAGCTGCACCACGGTCGCAAGACCCTCGGGTCGGAACTGCTGCCGGTGGTCTTCCCGAACAGCCTGACCTTGCTTGGCTGCGAGCTCATTGGTAGAGCGTATGGAGGCGGTCTCTTGAAGCTTGAGCCCGGCGACGTTGGCCGCCTGCCCTTACCGGCATTGGAGCTACTTCGCGACCATCGCCTCTCGCTCCGCGGGCTGCGGCGCGAACTAGACCGCCGCATCACCGGTGGTGACTGGCACGGAGCCGTCAGCCTCGTCGACGCCGAGCTGCTCTCGGGCATGATGGGGCTGGACGGGGCCACGGTCTCGGCGATCGCGACCGCTCGCGAGACGCTGCGGTCACGCCGGAAGGCCCGGTCGGCCGAGCCGGCGAGCCCGTAGCGCTTCCGCTCGCCCTCGAACTACTCGCTTCCTCAGCTGCTCCGGGACGAGCTGCGAGCACGATCGCGCAGCGGCAGCGGCCAGCAACGGCTGGCAGATTCGTAGAGCGGACCGTGCTCGTGCCCGCGATGGCCGGTGGTCTGCTGCTGCATCCGGTGGCGCAGGTCGTCGATTGGGGCCTTGACCAGCTTGACCACGTGGGGGGCGGTGCCCAAGCAGCTGGGCGTTGTCGACTCCGGTTTCAGTAGAGGCATGCGACTACGGATGAGAGGCTCAAGCAATGCCCTACGTGCGTATGGCGCGTCCGTGGAGGTCGGTCAGGCCATCTGCTTCGGGGGGTCACCTCATGGTCGCGATGTGATTGTGAGCTGGTGGTAAAGGTCGATGGTCTGCGGATCTAGGTGGTCGTCGTTGTCGTTGGCGTCGCCGTCAGCCTCGATAAGTTGCCGTAGGCGTCGCATGATGGCCGGGATGTCTGACGTGTTGCCGGCCATGCTGGCGGCACTCATCAGATCGCGGTGGAGGACCTCGCAGTACGGATCAGCGCGAAGGCCTTGTTCGGCTGCCCAGCGTGCCCGCTCCGGGTCGTCCCGCTTGAGGTAGAGCTGGGCGAGCTCGTGGGCTGCATCGGTGATCTGTTGTTCAATGTGGTAGAGGATGTAGGCGGTCCACGAGTAGCCGCTGCTCCTCGCGGTCAACGGAATGCCGCGCACCCGGTCCAGGGCGGCCTGCAGATGATCTGCCGCCCGGTCAGGGTCTGACTGCGCTCGGTCAGTCAGGGCTTGGAATCGTTCGAAGTCGAAGGCGAGCGAGTCTGAGATTCGGTAGCGGCCCTGCTTGGCCTTCGGCAGGTACGGCTCGCCGTCGGCATCGTCCCCGAGCGCTTGGCGGGCACGCCACACGACGGTGTGAAGGCGGCCGACGTTCGGTGGCTCGCTGGGCCAGAGCGCTTCCTGGAGGCTGTCGACGTCGACGCCGTCTCGGTGCAAGGCGAGGTAGACGATCAGTTCCTCGGCTTTCGCCGAGCCGAAGTCCCCCGCGCCCGCGACCTCGACGGGACCGAGCACGCGAACTTCGATACGGCCCTGAGCGGGTGAGTCGTCCGCCGCCAGACCACTCGCTGAAGCATGCCCGTTGCTCGACGGCGCCGCTGTGAACCTCGGCTCGTTCTCATCGAGGTCCGCCAGGTCAGCTTCCACGAAAGCGGGATCCGCGGCGTCGACGAGAAGCTGCTCGAGCGCTTCGACATCGTCGGCGCCGAGTTCCAGCGGATGCAGTCTTAGGCCATACGGAGCCACGACCACGGTTTCGCCGATGGTGAGCCGCCAGCGTGCATCGGGCAGAGCCGATCCGATGGCGGCGACCGATCCAGACGGCTGGCTCGCGATGGACGTGAGTTTTTCTAGTAGTCCGGCAGGTGGAGGTTCGAGGAGCACCGCGACGGTGGCGTCCGTGTCATGGGCATCGGCCTCGTCTGTTGCTGCTCGTTGTAGGAGGCGGAGCGCCTCCGTGCCGGCCGTGCAACGGATGCGTTCGAGCGTTGCCAGGCGATCTCCGGCTCCGCACAACAGGACCTGCAGGCCGTCCGCGCGGGCCGTCGTGGCGAGTTCGAGCGCGTAGCTGAGGAGCACCGCTCGCGTGGTCTGTTCGTCGGCGGTGACGGCCACGAACTTCGCATGGCCGAGGTTGAGCAGGACCCGCCGCTGACCGTGCGCATGGGTGCCGATCGTGACGAGCAATGGGGTGGGGGCGCCGGCCTGGTTCGCCAGCTTCCGCAACGGTTCCAGAATTGGTGGCCGGGGGAGGGCCCAGGTCATTCCGGCGTCTTCGACCCGCCAGGTCCCGACGGGATCGGTGTCGCTCTCGGCGAGGTGGATCGCAACATCGTCGATCCCGACCGAGACAAGCGCGATCTCGGGTACCGGGCGACCCTTTCTGGCGCAGCTGGCGGCCAATGAGCGAAGCGCGATGTCGAGCAGGTCGGCGGTCTCCCGGTCGGCCAGCCCACGGACTCGCTGTTCGGTTGCCGCAAGTCCGCCTTCGGGGAGGCACATGCTCTGCCCGGGAGCGCGCCGTCGCTGGCGGGCACGCCTGAGCCGATCGAGGGTGAGCGCCACCCCCGCTGCTGCCACGCCAGCGCCTGTGAAGACGATGGATCGGTTTTCCGCATCCGGGTCGCTCGCATCGTCGACCTGTGGCGGTCCGCCGGGTCCCACTGCAGCCCTGCCGTCCGACTGCGTGGCTTCGACGGCGCCGGAATCCCCTCGGACGTCGTTCGGCGTCCTCGCTTCGTCGGTGTCGCGTTGCTGAGACGTGCTGCGTTCGAGCGAGGGCCAGGGAAGCGGCTCCGTGGCCGAAGCGATCGGACCTTCCGAAGGCTCGGCCGTGGAGGCTGGCTCGTCCGGGAGGTCCGGGGGTGCATCTGTGTCGTCGTCGGTGGCTGTCGGGACGGTCAGTTGCCAGCCGGGATGGATGAGATCGGGATCGGTGAGGCTGCTGCCGTCGGGTTGGGGTCGACCGTGGTTGGCGTCGTGGAGCTCCGGCCAACGGTGAGGGTCGTCGAGGTGTTGGCCCGCGAGATCCCAGAGTGTGTCACCCGCTTGGACGGCGATGGTGGGCGGCTTCGCAATCGCTGTCACGGGACGCGACGCCTCGTCGCCGGTCTCCGTCGGATGCTGCGGCTGTACCGCGTCGGGTGGAAGATGCAGGATCCAGCCGGGTCGGATGAGATCGTCTCCGGCGCGTAGCGCGCCGCTGTCCGGTTGGCGTCGGCCGACGTTGAGGTCGTGGATCTCGCGCCAGCGCAGTCCGTTCCCCAGCACGGTCTCGGCGATACCCCACAACGTGTCCCGGGGCGCGACGGTCCACGTCGGTGAATCGGCCCTCCAGCGGGACACCTCGCCGTCGGAGGCCTCGTCGGCGGCGGGCGCGGCCACGAGGGTGGAGTGCGACTCGACTGGACGTCCGGCATGCGTGGGACCGTCGCCGGCCACGAGGGCGCTGGACGGTCCGGTGGCGAGTGCCACGTGGAGGTCCGAGGGAGGAAGAACGGCAGCGTCAGCAACTCGGCCGGCAGAGCCGAACAGGAGCGCGGCCGTGGTCACGAGGTTCGCAGCGGTCACACGCAACGGCCGGGCGGACGGGACGCGGCCCATCCGGTGTCCGCGCGCGATGGCGATCGTCTCGGCGATGGTGCTGGTCGCGAGCTGTGCCCATGCGATCCAGACGAGGAGCGCCAGTCCCTTGACCAGCGTCCAGTTCTCGAGTTCGCCGGTGGTGAGGGCCCGCTCGAGCGACGACCAGCTGGGGAGCTCGGTCGGTAGCGGCGATCCGACGACGGTGACCAGGGCGGCCGGGAGCCCCAGCAGCAGTCCCGCCAGCAGCAGGAGTGCGGTCAGGCCACGGACGAGTTCGACGCTTCGTTTCCGCATCGGTCAGCCTCCTGGTCCGGTGACGCCTCGGACCGCTCGTGCATGTCCGGTCCCGGTGACGGTCCTGGTGTCGAGACCGACGGCGTCGAGCAGGTGCATGTCGACGGTGGTGGAGACGACGACCTCGACGCGGTCGCCGTCGATCATGACGCTGCCGGTGGCACCCACGCGGTCGAGGTAGCCGTGCGCCGCTGC
>JAGXST010000288.1 GCA_018335555.1 Actinomycetota bacterium
GTCGCCGACCGGCTCGTCGACGCACGCCGTGCCCGCGACGCCGATCGCCGTCACGAGTTCGCCCACGTGCGAGGGCTCTCACGCGATCTTGCTGGCCCCGAATCGTCGCAACGATGAACGACTCGTTCACCAGCGTTCGTCCTCATCCCGGACCGACTCTGCACGCCACACCTCGGCCCGCACCTGTCCGCCCCGCTCCCGACGCTCCAAAGGTTCACAGACTTGCACCCCGGTGCGAACACCCCCGCGCGACCCGTCCCGACCGGCCCGAACCGGCCGGCGCGACGTGGCCCGAGCGTGGGGGGCGGGCATGTTGAACATCGGCAAGCTCGCCCACGGCGGCGCCGAGTACTACCTGACCTCGGTCGCGTCGTCGGTCGAGGCCTACTACACCGGCGCCGGCGAAGCGCCCGGCCGCTGGCTCGGATCGGCCTCGACCCGGCTTGGCGTGTCCGGGCTCGTCACGCCGGAGACCTTGCGGACGGTCCTGGCCGGTGCCGACCCGGCCGACGGTCGGCCTCTGGTCGGCCCCGGCCGCACCGTCCCTGGCTTCGATCTGACGTTTCGGGCCCCCAAGTCGGTGTCGCTGCTGTGGGCACTCGCCGACCCGGAGGTCGCCCGCCAGGTCCGCGACGCCCACGACGCCGCGGTCGTCGCCGCGCTCGACTACCTCGAACGCAACGCCGCCTACACCCGCCGTGGCAAGGCCGGCCGCGAACAGCTCGAAGCCGACGGGTTCGTCGCTGCCGCGTTTCGCCACCGCACCTCCCGCGCGGATGACCCGCTGCTGCACACCCACGTGCTGGTCGCCAACCTCGCCCAGGCCGCCGACGACGACATGTGGCGGTCGCTCGACGCGAGGCATCTGTACCTGCACGCCAAGACGGCCGGCTACCTCTACCAGGCCCAGCTACGCGCCGAGCTGACCCGCCGCCTCGACGTGACGTTCGGGCCGGTCACCAACGGCTACGCCGACCTCGACGGCATCCCACGAGCTGTGATCGAGGCGTTTTCTCGTCGTCGTGCCGACATCCTCGCCACGCTCGCCGCCACCGGCCACCACTCGCCTCGTGCGGCGCAGATCGCCACGCTGACCACACGGTCGGGCAAGTCGCACGCCGATGCCGACAGGCTGCGAACCGGCTGGAAGGAGCGGGCGGCCGCACTCGGGTTCGGCGCGCGTGAACTCGCCGCACTCACCCGCACTCGCGAGACCGAAACTGCGGCGATAGACGAGCAGCAGCTCGCCCGCGATACCGGATGGCTGCTCGGCCCGGCCGGGCTGACGGCGAAAGCGTCGACGTTCACCCGCCGCGACACGATCCGAGGCTGGTGCGAACGGCTCCGTCAGGGGGCCGAGATCACCGACGTCGAACGTCTCGCCGATCGGCTGCTCGCCGACGATACGGCCGGCACGATCCGGCTCACCGGCACCGCCTCCCCGATCCGGCATGTGGCCGACGCCACCGGGATCCGGCTCGCGGACGGGCGGTTCGTCGCGCTCGGTACCGGCGAGGCCCGCTACACCACACCACAGCTGCTCGCCCTTGAACAGCGGCTGGTCGACACCGCGCTCGCCTTGCTCGACACCGGCCGCGCCACCGTCACCGACCCCACCCGCGAGCGGGCGCTGATGCGTCGGCCAACGTTGACCGTCGAGCAACGCGCCGCGGTCGGCCAGCTCACCCGATCCGGCCACGGTGTCGAGGTGCTCGTCGGACGCGCCGGCACCGGCAAGACCTACACGCTCGGTGCGGCACGCGAGGTCTGGGAGGCAGCGGGCATCGAGGTCGTCGGTTGTGCCCTCGCGGCCCGCGCCGCACTGGAGTTGCAGGCCGGGTCGGGGATCGCGTCGTCAACGATCGATCGGCTGCTCGCCGACCTCGCCCGCCCAGGCTCGAGCCTTCCGGCCGGCGGGGTGCTCGTGGTCGACGAGGCCGGGATGGTCGGCACCCGCACCCTGGCCCGCCTGCTCGACGCCGCACAGACCACCGCCACCAAGCTCGTGCTCGTCGGGGACCACCACCAGCTCCCCGAGATCGACGCCGGCGGCGCCTTCGCCGGCCTCGCCAACCGCCTGCCCGCCATCGAACTCACCGACAACCGCCGCCAACAGCAGCCCTGGGAGATCGTCGCACTCGACGAACTACGACACGGCGACCTGACCGCCGCCGTCGACGCCTACCGGACGCACGGCCGGCTCGTGGTCGCCGACACCGCCGACCACCTACGCGAACAGCTCGTCGGGGACTGGTGGCACGCGAACGCCGAACACGGCACCGACGCGGTCATGGTCGCCGCCCGCCGCACCGACATCGACGACCTCAACCGCCGTGCCCGCATCCGTCTTGCGGCGGACGGCCAACTCTCCGGCCCGGCCCTCGACCTCGGCGGCGCCGAGTTCCGGGTGGGGGACCGCCTGCTGTGCCTACGAAACCACCGCCACCTCGGCGTGCTCAACGGCACCCGCGGCACCGTCACCGACATCGACCACCACGACCGAAGCCTCGCCTTCCGCCGCGACGACAACGGTCGGCAGGTCCGGCTGCCCGCCGACTACCTCGACGCCGGCCACGTCACCCACGGCTACGCCCTGACCGCCCACAAAGCCCAAGGGCTGACCTGTGACGCCACGTTCGTGCTCGGCAGCGAAGAGATCTACCGCGAATGGGGCTACGTCGCGCTCTCGCGCGGCCGGACCAACAACCGGCTCTACCTCACCGCCGATCACCTCGACCACGAACAGCCAGACGACCCGACGCATCCCGAAGTCCACCAGCACGACCCACGCACCGCCGACGAACGGCTCCTCGCCGACCTGCACCGCAGCCACCGCCAAACCCTCGCCCTCGACCACCTCCAGCCGTCTGACCGTGACCCGGCCGGAGTCGACCTCGAACGACCAGCAGGTCCCGCCCCGCACCTGGTCCGCGCGCTCGGCCCCCGCCCGCACGACCCCGACCCCCAACACATCTGGGACACCGCCGCAGGCGTGATCGAGACCTACCGCGCCGAGCACGGCATCGACGACGAGCTGTTGCCGCTCGGACCGTTGCCCGACCAAGACGACGCCCGTGCCGCCTACCAGCAGGCCGTCCACGCGCTGCTCGCCGGCCGCCGTGCCCTACGCGACCACACCCCCGACCAGCCACGTGACCGAGACCGTGACCTCGGCCGCGGCGTCGCCTGAGGGGAGGACCACCGATGACCGATTTGAGACCGACCGACCTGCAGGTACGGGCAGACATCTACAAGATCGCCAAGGCCTACCTCGAGACCGAACGTGGCCTACGCCCGCCAGAACACCTCGAACGGTTCCTCACCCCTGCCGAGTACCGCCGCCACCGCAAACAACCCGTCGACACTCGCATCCGGACCGGTGAGACGGTCCTCCCCACCGACGTGGGCCGCATCCACCTCGACCGGCACCTGCCCGGCCAGATCACCGCGACCATCACCACCCGCGAGACCGACGACCGGTGGGGAGCCCTCGTCCTGCACTTCGCCCGCGACCACGCCGGACGGTGGGGCATCGACCAACTCGAACGGCTCACACGCCCCTCGATCGCCCGCCAGCAGACCCGCCAACCGGCAGGCCACGCCGACCTCGACGAGCAGATCGGCCGTGTCGAGGGCGAGCGCCGGCTCGTCGACTCCGCCCTACGCGCCACCCGAACCCGACTCACCGAACTCCGTCGCGCCGCCGCCCCGGCGACCGCGACCGATCGCGACACGATCCGCCAACTCCGTGACCAACAACGGACCTGGAAGCATCGGCGACAAGAACTTGACGAAGAACTCACCGAACTCCGTCAGCTCCGTGACCTTCGCCGCGACCTCGCCGACGTCGACCTCCGGCACGAGGTGCACCCCACCGAGCTTGACGGCGGCCAGCTCGAAAAGCTCCTGGGACCTATACCGGACGACGACTGGCGACAGGGGCTGCGGAACGGGGTGATCGATGAGATCCACACCTACCGGCGACGCTGGAACGTCACCGACGCGCGCAGCGTCCTCGGACCCGTCCCCGACGATGCCGACCATCAGCATGATCGCGACGAACTCGCCCAAACTCTCCGAGCCGCCGCGAAAGCCCTCGGAACACATCGACGACAATCCCCGGCGCGAGACGGCGTGGACCGCCAGGCCGACCATGCTCAGTCGCGAGGACCCGAACGTTGACCGGACTCGCCCACCTCACGGAGCCACGCGGCGACCTCGCGAGCATCGCCGCCAGGGCCCTCGTCAGGAGACGGCAGCGCGGACGGCCATGCCGCCAAGTCATCGACGCCGAACACCCGCATCAAGTGCTGCCACAACACGTCCCGAAAGCCCTCCCAGTCCGTCGCAGGATCGTGCAGAGCCCGAGCCACCTCGACCGCATACAGGTACTCAGCCCGATACCCATCCGCGTCGCCGTCGAACAGCGCGTCCGTGACCATGTCCACCTCCGATCCGTCGCACCGGGATACACCAGCGGCTTGGTCTTGCCAAGCCCGGCCACGAGCGGCCTGTTGATCAGCCGTGCTCGGGTCGATCGTCAGAGCGTCGAACCAAGGTCGGAGGCGACGCCGGGGTAGGTGGGGGTCCTGGACCTCTTCGCCGGCGGGTGGTGAGGCTGAGCTTGATGGCAAGCCCCCGAAAAATCGATTCATAGGCCAAGCGGAAGCCGTGACTACGGGCCGCTCCGTTTGGTCAGGGAGGCGCGCATAGCACTCCGGCTGCGTGACGCTGGGAATCAGCCGTCGGTTCCGAAGTCTGAGATGGCAATGGTGCCGTCACAACCGAGGAGATTCCAGGTTGTAGGCGATCTGCCACACGTGTCCGTCGACGGAAACACGGCAGCAGACGACGCCTTGCCAACTAGGGTGAGGTTCTCTCTCAGCTTGGGGGCCAGGATGGCGAAGCGGATCAAGTGCCCAGCGTGCGGGACACGAGGCGAACTTGGTGACGACAGCAGCTTCGAGGTCCGTGGGCGGGCACAGAACCGGGCTGTGCAGAAGTGTCTCGTCTGCGGGTCTGGTTTGTTCGTGAAGCTGCCCTCTGGTCGGACGGAGGTCATCCCGCATGACCTGTGGATCAAAATGCAAGACCGTTGGGACCATGAGTTTGGGGTCGACGCCGTGCCCGATAATCGTGGAGAGGAAGACGCCTACCCTGCGGTGACACAGGCCGTCCAGGAGCTCTTCGATGCGACCCCCGACGAGCTGTCCCTGTACCTTCTGGTGCTCGCGTCGGCAGCGCAGGATGTCGCAGCAGCCGCGCTGAGGCAGGTGGCTGCCGGTGACCCGGACGCGTGGGCTGAGCTGGATGTCGAAGCCGCGAAGGCTGTCGTCCGCTGTGGGGCGGCGTACTTCGTTCTGGCGGCCACGAACGACGAGACGCTCCGGCGCTACTTCTCCGAATGGCTTGATCTTCGGCCGTCGCAAGTATCCGACGCTGTGCTCGCGGTCTATACGGAAACGTTTCTGACAAGTGCAGAGACCGATCTCGTCGGAACAGTGAAGTCCAGGTGGGATGACGAGGATTCACAGGGATATGCGATGGCCATCGGGCGGATGATGTGGCAGGCCGGGGGCCGAGAGGGCACGCCGCCAATCACGGACGTAATGCAATGGCGCGTTGCCCTACATGGTCTGCGAGAACCGTTCGGTCAGCACTTCATGTCCGAACTGGAGCGTTTCGCTGAAACCTAGAGCCTTGCGCCTCACGGACAGGCGAGGCATGAGCAACTATTTTTCTCTGGCAGTACAGCTGAACGCGTGCGATCTCGACGGCCTCGGTAGGCGTGAACACGATGGCGGCCAGGGCGAGGGGTTGAGGAGCTCGTCCGCGTCGCCGATGACGCCCGGAGCTTGGGCTGAGCTCGGACGGAGGTCGAGCAACTCGCACCCGGCGCCCGCCGGTGTGCATGCGACGACCAGACACGTGAGCGGGTGACGTGTCCAGGGAATGTGGCGACGCACCCGACTTGCCGCAAAAGGCGTCAGCGGTCAAGGTGGTGTGATCACGTATCGAAACCACAGCGGCACCGTGTCGGCACTGTGCTGTCACGGAGTAGGCCTCCCCGAGGGGATAACTGCGGAGCATGGCTCGTGACCTACATCGACTTTCGGGGCACATTCCGGATCCAGTGGGCGGACGGAAGCAGCGGGAAGACGCGTTTCCTCGGGCTGGAGCCAGACAAGCGGCGGCTTTGGCTCGTGCCAACCAACTCGTCCTTTCGGTCTCCGCACGTAACGGGGAGTACCCGCTCACGCGAGCTGAACCTCGACGAAGTCACCGACATCTGGCGGCGGCCGCCGCGGCTCCTCGAGAAGCGCAGCCAGTTGGTGCTCGAGTTCCAGGTGCATGAGAAGAGCACTCCGGCTCGATTGCGGATCTCGGAACCCAAGCGGCAGGGCCGGCTTGATGAGGTTGAACAGGCGATCCGCTCGGCTTGGGGCGGCTGGCGTCCGGAGGTGCTCGAAGACGATTGGGATGATGACGACTGGGCCGAGACCTCGGGCGCAGACGAGTCAGATGAATCCGACGAGTGACTGCGGTCCGCGGCCGACAGCCAGCTAGCTAGGGGCCTCGGCGCAGATGCTCGTGCACGGATCGGTGGTCGCCGCGCTCAACGCAGCCGCAGCCGACGAGGCGACCGATGGTCCCGCATCCAACTCGGCACGCCACCGTGCCCGACGAATCTAACGACGAGCTGTGTGTCACGGCCAACGACCGGCTACTCGCGCTCGGCCGGCGCGGTGCCCGGGTTCGGCCTGGGGGCTGGCCCGGCCGGCAGCGGTCATTGGCGCTACCCGCGCGAGACCGTGACTTCGCGCGGACGGACATGTGTCGTCCTTCGCACATAGCTGACAATAGCCTTCGCTGACCATAGGTTCAGTCGAGTGCAGCGAGATGGCCATGGCAACCAGTGACGACGTCTGGCTGCGGACAGACCTGGAGCACGAGGCGGTCGCGAGCCTTCGGTTCTGTCGCCGCCAACTTGAAGCCGCCGCCAGTGACTCCTACGAAATGAAGTGGGCGGCGCTTGCTGTGACGGAGGCCCTGTCAGCCTTCGTTGTGAAGACCTACCGCAGTGTCGACCTTCTGTACTGGGACGACCGGACCCGTCGTGCGATGGTTTCCTACGAGGCGGGTGAGCGGCCGCTGCCGCCGGCGCCTTCCGAAGTGTGGCTACCGCCGTTCGTGAAGCTTTGCGAGCGCTTCCGTGACGAGCACGGGTGGGCCGTTGACGCCGATCAGTGGGAGTTGATCGAGGAACTTGGAAGCGTTCGCAATGACTTTGTGCACTTCAAACCAAAGGGTTGGTCGCTCGCGATCGCCGGGTTGCGTGCCAGTATCGCGGCATCGCTCGACGGCATCGCACACGTGGTCGATCTCGAACCGGGAGCGTTCCTCTGGTACGACGAAGCGCTGCGGGACCGTGCACGCGACGACCTCGCGACCGCGAGGGCGCTGACTGTCGGGTGAGCGGTGCCGAGCAGCACCGCACACTCGTGCAGGCCACTCATCGCCGTGATGATGAGCGGGCCGGCGTCTGACGCTTGGCCGCGCGCATAGTCACCATGGCAGCCAACCGCGCCGTTTTCCGCGAGGCCCCGACGGATGAGGGCGCCGAGCCGGACTTGTGGTTGCTGGGCAGGGAGGGAACGAGATTGGTGCTGTCAGTGAGCGGCAGCGAGGTCCAGCGTCGCGAGGCAGAGCGGGCCTTCATGGTTGGTGAACGGGTTGTGCACGATGGTGTCAGGTGATGCGGCTTCCAGGACTCGGGTGGCCGCCGATGCATCCTGCTGAGGTAAGGCGCCTGCTTGGCGCAGGGCGACGGCAAAGAGGTATGTACGTTGTAGCGGTTGAAGGTCAGGATGTGCGTCGGCAATTGGATCCCAGGAGGCGGCGAGGATCGGGCTGTCCTCGCGGATGCCCATCGGTCTGATGAGTGCGGCCTTGAAGGACTCGACGGCGTCCGCGTCCACGCGAAGTCGACGCAACAGTGGCCTGGTAAAACTGGGCAGGTAGTGGTCTGGCAGTCCCATGCGGATGCGGACGTGGGCGCGGGTTGTGACCGCGGGCAGATCCTGCGCGTCAACTGCGCCGAAGGCGATGGCGAGTGTGTCGTCCCAACCACGGTGTTCGCGAGTCGCGCGGTCTTTTCGGAACCACGATTCGAGATCTCGGAGGGCAGTCATGGACAAAGCGTCCTCAGGAAACAGTTGGGCATACGTGGCTAGCTTCTCGCTGGGATAGATGCTGCCTGATCCATTGTCGAGCGCGTCTTCCGTGAGGATGGCTTTGAATACCTCGTCGGGCACATCCCAGGAGTCCCGGTCCAGCAGTGAGTCGAGGACTTGGTTTTGCCGCCGATACTCCATTCTGTCGAGCTTGGCCGCGACCGCACGGAGTACCCCTTCGTTGGCCCTGTTCTCTTCCTTGGCCCACAGCAGGAACCGTCGGTCTTGCCGTAGGTCCGTATCAGCGTCGGCTGCGTCTCGAAGGATTTCCGCGATGGCGGGATGTCGGGAAGCGACGGTTGCCAGTGCTGACATGACATGGCGGCGTTGCTCACGGACCGTTCGACGCTGTCGGTCCGACGTGCTGTTCAGGCGCTTGAAGAGTCCGTCACGGAAGTGGGCGCGCAGTCGGTCCCAGTTCTCGGCGACCAGGTCTACCAAGACGTGGTCGACGTCACCGTCGTAGAGAACGTCGAGCTTGACGCCCGGAACCTGGCCCTCGTGGCCGACACTCTCCTGGAGCCCGTCGCTGAGCGTTAGGTCCCGCAGCATGAGCATGCCGACCCAGGCCAGTTGCCGACGCTCTTCATGTTCGGGCCCGTAGGCGCACAGTCCATCCTTGATCTCCTTACGCAGCCATATCATCTCGTCCGTGTGGGAGTTGTCGCCCGCTACCTCGTCGTGGGCTTGCTGGTGACGCTTGATTGCTTGAGTGAGACCGATGAACTCGTTGCGGCGAACCTCGCTGTCGGGTTCGTTCTTCCACTCCGCCATGACGCCGATGAGGTCGCTCGGGGCGAGTGTGCTGCGTGCCAGTTCGAAGGCGAGGACTTCGCGCAGTTCCGGTTCGATGTGCTTGAGCAGAGCGAGGGTCTTGTCGAGGATGCGGCGGGAGGTTTCGTCGCTCTTGCCACAGTATGCCTTGAGAATCGCGACCGGAATAGTATCCGGAATGCCTGATGTGATGGGTCTTGTGTCGTGGATTAGGGCGTCAGCGAATTCCTGCACCACAGGTTGGCTCGGCCAGGCGGTGATGACGGCGGGGACGTGCCACATCAAGTGGTGGGGATTCACCGCCGTGCACAGCGCCGCTAGCTCGGCCGGGTCGTAGGTGGCGAGCACTTCCCTGGCGGCTTCGCCCTCGGCGCCCGGTTTCTGGGCGGCGTCATGAAACCGCCTCCAGGCCTCGGCCACTGCTTGGGCCACGACGACCCGCTCTTCAGTTCGACCAGGATCACTCGGCTGGCGTAGCAGGGATACCAGGACGGCGAAGCCCTCTATCGAGCCGAGCACGTCGATGGCGACTGACGCCATGGGCGCGGCGCGTGCGTACTCACCACGTAGTCGGCGGGTGAGGGCGGTTTGGACGTGCTCGTCGTTCGCGAACTGCTCGACGAGTGTGCGGGCTGCGGCGTATGGTCGCCACGTGTCTAGGCCGCTCAGCAGCGCCGTCCGGGCAGCGTCGGAGGGCATAGCCGTAGCGAGATCGGCTACGCCGTATACCACCGGATCATCCAGCTTGACGTTCACGAAGCGCCCGAGCGCTTCGGCGAACTCCGGATCGTCGCGCCACTGCTGGGGGATCATGCCCGCGTCGTACAGCATCAGACCCCGCTTATCTGGCTCATTGAGCTCTGCAGCTACCCACGCCTTGAAGCGGCTGTCGTCGGCGAAGGCGTTACAGGCGAGGCTCCACGCGAGCCATCGGTCCCCGCCGGTGCTTCCGTTCGTCTTCAGCGTCTCGAGCGCGAAGTCGGCTGCCCGTGTGTCGCCAGCAGCGGCGATATTGACGAGGTCTGCCGCAGGCCACGGCCCACGGCGGTAGTCCTCGTGGTGCAGCAGTGACAGCAGCCAGCGACTTTCTTCGGGCCGGAGCAGCGCCGCGTCACCGGCTGTCGAGCCGCGTAGCAACAGGTACAGGCTGACCAACCGAAGTGGCAGTGACGGCTGGCGGCGAGCCCAGTCGATCAAGTCGGTCGTTACGGGCTCGTCGGCCCAGCCGCTACCAAGGGCGAAGATAGCGGTGGCCTGCGTTGCCGAGGACGGTCCTGTCGAGGTGAACCCCACCAACCGGTCGACCAGGTGCGACTTGCCACCGAACCGGTGGGCAATGGCCATCGCCGCGTTGAGCTTCACGTCGTCCTCAGGGTGCCGCATCCCCCAGAGAAGGTGCTCGGTTGCGACATGGTCGGGGATGCCGAGGTCTCGCAGCGCCCACATAGTCGGTGACGGGTCTGGTCGAGGCGCGGTGAGCCACCGTTTCATGATCGGAAGTAGATGGCTGCGGGCCGAGTGGCTCCCGAGCGTGCCGACGACCGCGGTGATGAGGTTCGCCCGATGGCGCAGCGAGGGATGGGTCTCGATGCGTTCGACAAGGCGGTTCAGGTACGCAGTCTGAGATCTCGGGGTGAGCTTGACGCCTGCGGCCAGTGCTTCGCCAAGGAGTTCGTACCCATCGACATCTGCCCACGGCCGGTCACCCGCTTCGAGTGCTGCGGAGAGCAGCGATTCGATTGCATGAGGATTGACCTGCGCAGTTAGCAGTGCGAGGAGCACCTCGCGCCAGGCCGGATCGTGGACGAACCGCCGCACGGCTTCGACCTGCTCGCTGGCGGCCAGCGTGGCGAGGTGGCGGCCGGCCATGTGGTCGAGCACCACCCGGTGCAGGTAGCCGAAGACACCAGCGCCCTGCGACACAATCAGACCAAACTCGTCTTCCGCCATGGAGAGGACCGCATCGGCGATCTTGCGAGCGGCAGGCCTTTCGTAGCCGAGGACTTCGTCGTCTGTCATCGACTCGACGATGAGCTTGCGCATCTCCCGCTTGCTGATGGCGCCAGCGGGATCTTTGAGGCGGACGCGGTGGGCCACAGCGGCGAAGAGCGTGGTCATCTCGGCGGCCGTCAGTGGTCCTCCGTCGGCATGTGAGGCCCGCTGTCGCATCTGAGGGTGTTTCTCGACAAGCAGTTCGACGAGCCGCGCGTAGATGTCGAACCGCTTCCGCGGCAATGATTCGCCCTGCCAGGTCGCGGCCAGCAATGTCAAGAAGAGGGGCGTCCTGGACAGCTCGGCGAGTTCCGGCGTCGAGGCGAGTTGGTCGAGAAATGCATGGACCCCTGCGCTCGACGTCGACCGGGCGGCCGAAACGGCCTCCCGTTGTGTGACTGGCACGATGATCGCGGCAGCGATCGCGCGGAGCTGGTCGTCGGTCAACGGCGTGATCTCCGCCTGGCCCCACGGGAGCCGCCAGTTGAGCCGGTCGACCGCGAACGGGCGGGTGGAGAGGATCGCTGATGCGTTGGTGCGACCTAGGAACGCCTCCAGTATCCCGAGGGCGCGTTCGGCAGCGCCGATGTCGCTCCACTCATCGACGCCATCGATGATGAGCAACAAACGATCGTCCTCCAGCGCGCGCTGGACAAGCGGCCACAGATGTGAGGCGCTCTGCGACTTCAGCCAGGACTCAGCAGCCGAAACTAGCGAGCGCTCCGTCGACCCATTCAGGTGACGGCACAGGAACCCGAACGGCAGCCAGATCGGCAGGTCGGTTGCCAGTTCCCGCTGGAGCGCGATCGACTGCGGGTGGGAGGAGAGCAGGTCTGTGGCCACGAACCGCAGCAGGCTGGACTTTCCCGCTCCAGGGCCGCCGATGAGCAGCCGATACTTGCCTCCGGCCAGCCACTCATCGGCTCGGACGGAGCCGACCGGGGCCGGCGTGGACTGGGCTGCGCGCTTGAGCAGATGACGGGCGGCTCTGAAAGACTGCCGGCGGGCACCGAGCCGGAAGGCGATATAGGCATGCCGGTCGAAAGAACCTTGTCCAGGGTGCTGGCCCTCATTCGTCGCCTCGGGCCGTTCAGCATCGAGGATGTCGGAGCGGTGACGGTTGGGGTCGACATCCAAGATGACGAACTCTTGGTCGGACTCGGTGTTCTCAGTCGGGTGGACTCCACCTTGTGCGTAGAAGACCGCCCGATAGAGGTCCCTCAACCCGGCGCGTAGATCTCTGCTGTTCTGGAGGGACAGGTTGTTGGTAAGGGTCTGGGCTGCCTCGTGGCCGCAGAAGCGCTCGACCCACGCCCGGCCGAAGAAGTCGTCGACAAGGCGCGGATGATCCTTCAGCAGCGTGGAGACCTCCTGGACCCCCCACGGAACGAACTTGATCCCGAGCTTGGCCAGCCGGTCCGTCTGCTCGCGGATCGCGGTGTCGAGTTGCGTGGCCTGCAGGTCGAACGAGGTAGCGAAATGGAAAGCCGCCGTCCTCTTGCCCCACTCGCCCCGTAGCAGGTCGTCAACGGCGCTCTTTATTTTGGCTGCCGTCACCGCTTTAGTCCGCCGGGATTGCAGGGTGATGTAGTCCCGGCCGCCGGTTTCACCATCTGTCAGGGTCAGCGGGAGCCGGGCGTAGGCGTCGATCCCAGCCTGAGCCTGACCTGGAACGCCGAAGAGCTTGGCGTACTGGACCGGCCGGACCGTATGGAGCAACCTGAGGAACAGGCGCTCGGCGTCAGTCCAGCTCAGGGCGCCGAGGGGCAGCACCTGAGCCTTGGTGTCAATTGGCGGCGCGGGAAGCGGCCCGGTAGGGGCAGCCCACAAGGCCGCCTCGGTCCGATCCACGTTGTCCTGGTCCTCCACCTCTGCCATCGTCGCGCTTCCCTCGACGAAATAGAGCGCTGCTCCCGTCTCCGGGCGACACCGAGACGTCGAGTTGTCTCAGGTCAGCGCTGCACGGTCGGCATCTTCCCGTACACGCCGTTGCGATGACCTCCGTGCTTCATGCATAGCCAATGGTGATCCGGCGCTGTGTCATGCGGCCGTCAGGCGCGAGACGCGGCGCAGGCCAATCCTTGTCGGACTTGACGATATCTCTAGATGAACCTCTCCCCCTGTCCGCATCGGCGCCCCTGCGTGCGCGCTAGTGACGGCCTGTGCGTTCGTGGAGGCGCTGAGTGACAGCCCGCGGGCCGGTTCCGGACGGGAGCTGCCGTCGCTTCCCGACGAGAACTATGCGCGGTTGGCTGCTCCTCACCGCTCCAAAGGAGCG
>JAGXST010000289.1 GCA_018335555.1 Actinomycetota bacterium
TCCATCGTCGGCATCGATCCCGACCAGTCGACCGCACGGATGTCGGGCGGTCAGCGACGACGCGTGGCCGTCGCCCAGACCCTGCTCGCACCCTCCGACCTGTTGATCCTCGACGAGCCGACCAACCACCTCGACGTCGACACCATCGACTGGCTCGAGGACGAACTGCGCCGGCGCAGCAGCGGCCTGCTGCTGGTCACCCACGACCGCTACGTGCTCGAGCGCCTCGCCAACCGCATGGTCGACCTCGCGGAGGAACGGGTGTACTGGCACGACGGGGCGTACTCGTCGCTGCTCGAGGCCCGCGCCGAGCGGGCCGCGTCGCGCGAGCGCTCGACGGCGCGAGCGCGCAACCTGCTGCGCAAGGAGGTCGCGTGGCTGCGCCGCGGTCCGAAGGCGCGCAGTTCGAAGCCGAAGTTCCGCATCGAGCAGGTCGAGGTGATCGGCGAGGCCGCGGCCGGCGACCCCGAGTCGAAGCCACTCGAGCTCGGCACCGGCCGCACGCGCCTTGGCAACGACGTGCTCGACCTGCGGGAGGTGAGCGTCACGCGCGGCAATCACGCCGTCCTCGATCATGTCGACCTCGCGATCGGGCCGGGCGAGCGGGTCGGGATCGTCGGCCCCAACGGCTCGGGCAAGACCACCCTGCTGCACACGCTCACCGGGCAACTCCCCCCGGACAAGGGTGAGGTCCGCGTCGGCACCACGGTGGAGATGGCGCTGTACGAGCAGGACGTGCGCGCGGGCGACGCGCCCGGTCAGGCCGACCGCACCGTCCTCGACACCATCCTCGACATCGCCACGCACGTGCCCCTGGCCAACGGCGAGACCCTGCCCGCGCACCGCCTCGCCGAACGGTTCGGGTTCGACGGGCAACTCCAGCGCACGCCGCTGTCGCTGCTGTCGGGCGGCGAACGTCGCCGCGTCGCCCTGCTCCACCTGCTCGTCGCAGCCCCGAACGTGCTGGTGCTCGACGAGCCGACCAACGACCTCGACCTCGACACGCTCACGGTGCTCGAGGACCACCTCGACGGGTTCACCGGCACGCTGATCGTCGCCTCCCACGACCGCTACGTGCTCGACCGGCTCACGGACCGCATCGTCGCCGTCGAGGACGGCCGGCTGACCGAACACCTCGACTGGCAGTCGTACCGGGAGGCGCACCTCGCCGGCCGTCGCGCCGTGGCTGCGCGCGGCGCCGCCATGTCAGGGGCGACGACCGCCTCCGCCGAGGACAACAAGGCGCGACAGGCAGCCCGCAAGGAGGCCCGCCGCCTGGAGCAGCAGGTGGCACGGCTCGGCGACCGCCGTGACCGGTTGCACACCGACATGATCGACGCCGCGACCGACGTGGCCCGCCTGAGCGCGCTGCAGGCCGAACTGCGCGGGGTCGAGGCAGAGCTCGCCGACGCCGAGGACCGCTGGCTCGAACTCACCGTCGACTGAGTTCGGCGGCGGGTGTTGGCAAGTACGCGCAACGGCGGTCGCGGGTGTGTCGGTCACCCGACCATGTCATGTCAGATCGAGGACGTGACCTCACATCGAGGCCAACCTCGATCTGCGGTCACAACCACGATCCCCCGTCACACCGCCGGACCCTGCAACCGTTCGTTTACGCCCGGATCTTCTACCCGATTGAGACGTGGGCGCATCGAGCAGGGTCACTTGTCGGACATTTCGTGATACGTTCGGTTCATGAGCGATCTCATCTCCGTCCGACTCGACGACGAGGCGCAGCGCGCCCTGGCTGAGCTCGAAGCCACCGGCCTGTCCCGATCGGAAGCGGTCCGGCGCGGTCTGGTCGCGGCCGCGCTGCGGCTCCGTGACCGCCAGCGCCTCATCGACGAGGTGGCCGAACTCGCGACGGACGAGGCCGATCGCGCGGAGGCAGCCGAGGTCGCGGCGATGATGGAGGATCTTCGTGCGCCGCGGTGACGTCTTCCGGCTTCGCCTGGGACGTCGCCAGGGACACGAGCAGTCCGGCGTCCGCTACGGCGTGGTCGTGCAATCAGATGCGCTGATGCGGTTGTCGACGGTGCTCATCGCCCCGACCTCGACGGCCGCCCGAGGCGCCTCGTTCCGACCCGAGATCGAGATCGACGGCACCGCCACACGCGTGCTCGTTGAGCAGACCGGCGCCGTCGACGTGAGCAGGCTCGGCGACCATCACGGCCACCTCACGCCCGAGGAACAGTGGGGAGTCGACCTCGCCCTGGAAACAGTCCTGGACCTCCAGTAACGAATGCCCGTTGCGCGTCCATCAACGACACCCGCTGACGAACTCACCGTCGACTGACCCGGGAGGGGACGCGGCGCCGGCCCCGACCGGGACCGGTTCGCGCAATCGGCGGGGGCGCTAGGGTTCACCCCGTTCAGCCGAGCAGGGCGAGGTCGGGAGCTTTCGGCGGCGGCCGAGGGGTGGGGCGCGTGGCGGAAACCGGGATGGCCGACCGCACGGGGCTGGCCGACCTGTGGTCGCGTGCGGCGGGACGCGGGTACGTGCTGCTCAGCGAGATCCACGACCTGCACGATCCCCTCGAGGACCCCGCGACCTGGCCGGACGAGATCGCCACGATCGCTCGCGACGCCGGCCTCGAGGTCGTCGACGACCTCACCGACGACGTCCCGCCACCGCCGTCGTCGTTGCTCACCTCGACCACCGACGGGGTGCGCCAGTATCTCAACGCGATCGGGCGGGTCGCGCTGCTCACGGCCGAGGAGGAGGTCGACCTCGCCAAGCGCTACCACGCGGGCGTTGCCGCCAAGCAGGCACTGGCCGCCGACCCGGGCATGTCGACTGCCATGCGAGCGCAACTGCGCCGGCTGACCGTCGACGGCGCCCGTGCGCAGGAACGGCTGGTCACCGCCAATCTGCGGCTGGTCGTCTCCGTGGCCCGGCGCTACCTCGGACGTGGACTGTCCCTGCTGGAGTTGGTCCAGGAGGGCAACCTCGGTCTGATGCGGGGCGTGGAGAAGTTCGACCACACCAAGGGCTACAAGTTCTCCACGTACGCGACCTGGTGGATCCGCCAGGCCCTGACGCGCGGGACGGCCAACAAGGCCCGCGCCGTCCGGTTGCCGGTCCACGTCCACGAACTGGTCGCCAAGGTCCGCCGCACCGAGTTCGAACTGCTGCAGGTCCTCGGACGCGAAGCCACCGACGCCGAGGTGGCCGACGACCTCGGGCTCACCATCGAGCGGCTCCGTGAGCTTCGCCTCGCCGGCCGCGAGATCACCTCGCTGGACCGCTCGATCGGCGAGGACAGCGATGCGACGCTGGGCGACCTGGTGGCCGACGAGGACGCCGAGGACCCCGAACGCATCGCCACCGACGGCATGGCCCGCCGCGAGGTCGTGCTCGCACTCGAAGGGCTGCACGAACGCGAACGCGGGGTGCTCGAGATGCGCTACGGCCTGCTCGGCGAGGAACCGCGCACGCTCGAGGAGATCGGCGCGCTGTACGGGGTCACGCGCGAACGCATCCGCCAGATCGAGAAGAAGACGCTGGCCAAGCTGCGCCATCCGTCCCACGCCCACCGATTGCGCGGATTCGCCGGCGAATAACGGGACGGGGCGGGGCAGCGGGTCGTACGCTGACCGGCTCGACGATCCCGTCGATCGGCGCACCGGTCCGCGCCTCCACCCCGGCCAGCGAGACGTCCCATGCGGCGACCGCGCCCGATGTCTGCCGCGACCCTCGCCGGTTCGCTGATGCTCGGCCTGCTGCTGCCCGGCGTCGCACTGGCCACCGACGCGACCGAGCCGGCCGGCGTTGCCATCAGCACGGCGCCGAGCCGGTTGTTCGAGGCCGAGCGTGGCCTCAGCATCGCCAACCAGGCCGTGCTCGCCGCCGCCCACCGGCTGGATGAGGCCGAGGACCGGGCCCGGGAAGCGACCGCCGAGCTGACCGGGCTGGCCGTCGATCTCGACACCGCGGCCGCGGGCCTCACTGCCGCGCAGGCGACGCAGGACCGTGTGGACGCCGACCTGAGGGCGGCGCAGTCCGAGCTGGCGGACGCCCGCCAGCGGCTGCAGGCCTCGCGTCGTCAGGTCGCCGACCGCGCGGTCGGTGCCTTCAAGTACGGCAGCCGCTCCCCCTCGGGCCTGGTCTTCAGCGGCCTCGGTGGCGCGGGCGACCTCCACGAGGCGGCGCTCACGATCCGTCTCGTGGACCGCCTCTCGCGCGACGACCAGGCCAGAGCCGCCGAGGCAGCGCGACGCGCGGCCGAGGAGGAGGTCGCGCACGCACGTGCCGACGCGGCGGTGGTCGCGGCCGCGGCAGCGACCGATGCGGCCGAGCAGCGCCGACGCGATCTCGAGGCGATCGTCGAACGCAAGTCGCTCCTGCTCGCAGACGTCGAGCGCGAACGGTCCGAGCGGGCGGGGATCCTGACGGCACTCGAGGCAGACGCCGATGCCCGCGAGGCGATCGTGCAGGAGGTCCAGGCCTCGCTCGCCGCGCTCGACGGTGCCAGGCTGGTACTGCGCGTGCCGGTGCGCACCGGCCTGTCCGCCGACGGCCCTGCGCCCGGTTGGGCAGCCGCGCTACCCGCCGCCGGGCAGGGTTACGCCGCCGCGATCGAGGCTGCCGCGGCCCGGCACGGCATCGACGCGCGCCTGCTCGCGGCGCTGGTGTGGACCGAGTCGGGGTTCCGACCCGGCGCGGTCTCGCATGCAGGAGCCATCGGGCTGGCGCAGCTGATGCCCGGCACGGCGGCGGGTCTCGGCGTCAACCCCTACGACCAACACCAGAACCTCGACGGGGGCGCACGGTTCCTGGCCGCCCAGCTCGACGCGTTCGGACGGGTCGATCTCGCGCTGGCGGCCTACAACGCGGGTCCCGGGCGGGTGAGGGCGGTCGGCGGCATCCCCGCGATCGTCGAGACCCAGCTCTACGTGGTCCGGGTACTGGGCCGATACCGCACCCTCACCGGCGCCTGAGGCGTCCCGCGTCAGACGAAGACGCGGCCGCCGGAGCGCCAGTAGACGCCGGCCTCGCGATCCAGCAGGCCCTCGTCGACCAGGTAGCGGCGCAGACTTGCATAGTCGTCGTTGAACCGGCCGAGCAGGTCGTTGACCTCCGGCTCCGCATAGCGACGTCCCGGCTCGAACTCGAGCGCCAGCCGTTCGAGGACGACCAGGCGCTTGCTGCGCGATGACGGGATCTCGGTGAGCCGCTCGCCGGTGAAGAACCTGCCGAGCACCTCCGCCTCCTGCTCGGTCATCCCGAACGCGATCCGGGGATGGGCCGGCGCCGCCTGCGGCAACTGCTGGGCGACCTCGCGCCAGGTGGGGCCGTCGACCACGTAGCGGTCGTCGTCCCTGACCACGAGACCGGCGTGGACCAGCGGCGCCAGCGTCCGGAGCACGTCGCGGCGGTCGACACCGGTGCGGGAGGCGACCTCGTCCGCACTGGCCGGTCGACGGGCGATCGTCCCGACCACCTCGAGTCGTGCAGGTTCGAGCAGTGTGCGCAGCAGGTCCATGGCGTCCATGGGCCCATGTGTAGCGCCAGTAGGCTCCGCGCGTGCGCCCGCTCCCCCGCCCCGCCGTCCTGCTCGGCCTGCTGATCGGTGCCGTCGCGGTGTCGACGTCGGCGATCCTGGCCCGCATCGCCATGGGCGAGGACGCGGGCGTGGTGTCCGCCTCGGCCGGCGCGGCCCCGGCCCTGGCGGTCGCGTTCTGGCGCACCGCGCTGGGCGCACTCGCCCTGTCCCCGATGGCCGTCCGGGCGCAGCGCCATGCCCGCCCGTTGACGGCGGTCCGGCGACGTCAGTTGCTCGGCTCCGGCCTGTCGCTGGCACTGCACTTCGCGCTGTTCCAGGGGGCGCTGGCACTGACCACCGTCGCGAGTGCCGTGACGCTGGTGACCATGTCGCCGGTGTTCGTCGCGCTCGGCGGCTGGTGGGTGCTCAAGGAGCGGACGACCCGGCGGACGCTGTTCGGCATGGGGCTGACCATGGTCGGCGCCGTGGTGATCGGTGTCGGCGACGCGGCCGCGATCGACCTCGGACCGCAGGCGCTGCTCGGCGACGCCATGGCGTTCGGTGGGGCGGTCGCGATCACGGGCTACCTGCTGGTCGGACGCGTGGCGCGCCGCGACGTCCCCGCGACGGTGTACTCGTGCGCGGTCTACGCCTGGGCCGCGGCTGCGCTGCTGCTGGTGTGCCTCGGCCTCGGGGTACCGCTGGTCGGGTACTCGGCCACGACCTGGCTCGCCCTGCTCGGCATCGTGGTCGGGCCGCAACTGCTCGGCCACACGGTCTTCAACACCCTGCTGTCGAGCGTCCCCGCCACGGTGGTGTCGATCGTGGTCCTGTCCGAGCCCGTGGGCGCCGGACTACTCGCGTGGCTGGTGCTCGACGAGTTGCCCGCCGGCGCCTTCGCGGTCGGCGCCCCACTCGTGCTCGTCGGTGTCGCGGTCGCGACCGCCCGCAGGCGTGGTGCCCGCGAGGCGGCTGAAGCGACGATCACCGAGACCTGACGGACCCGAAGCTGCGGGCAACCAAACGGCATCGGCGCGCGTCCCACCTGTCGCGTCCCGCACGGGGCACCCCGCATCCCGACAGGCCTCCTCCATGCATCCTCGGCGAATCATCCCGTTCGTGACCGGCCTCGCCCTGCTGACCGCCTGCACGGCCGGGACGCCCGCGACCCCCACTGCCGACGGCAGCGAGCAGGAGGTCGCCGCCCTCGACGACGGCGAGTACTTCGGCTTCGTCACCGCCGTGGACGCAGCCGCCGGCACGATCGCCTTCGATCCGGCCACCTGGGTCAGCGACGACGGCGAACCGAACGGCTACCGCATCGACAACGACGAGGTCGATGCCGAGGTGCTGACCATCGGCCCCGACACGCAGATCGAGGTGCTGCTGCAGGCCGGCGATCCGGGCACGGCCGCATCGCTGGACACCGACGGCCTCGAGGCCTGGTTCCACGACCCCGACAGCGGTCAGGACGTGGCGTTCGACGTCACGGTCGCCGAGGGCGAGGCGACGACGCTGAGGTTCCGCTACCGGCCCTGAGCCCGAACCCGAGCCGGCGTCAACCGACGTCGCCAGTCGGAATCGACCGGGCGGGTCCGGGCGTCGGGACCTCTAGAACAGCAGCGGCAGGTTCGGCCGCTCCTCGACCACGCCGACGACGGCACCGTTTGCCCGGCCCTCACGGGCAACGGCGTCGATCCTGGCGGCCAGCGCCGCCGGTTCCTCGTCGGCCGAGAGGTCGTCGTCGCGCAGCACGACCAGCATCGTGCCGCGGATCCGACGCGCCGCCGCGAACCAGTCCGCGTCGATGGCCGAGCGGGGCGCCCGGAACAGCGTCGCATCCTGCTCGTCGACCAGGCGCAACTGCTCGGCATCGACCGTGAACCCGACCTTCGCGCCCCTGGGCAGGTCGACGCCGAGGAAGCCCGCGATCGTGGGCAGATCGCGCTCGTCCAGCGCGGTGAGCAGCTGGGCGCCGCGGCCGGCATCGCGCACGGCCGCCACGAGCAGCGGCAGGCCACGCACCAGCAGGAACCGCAGGTGCACCGGGTCGTCGACGGTCGCTGCGCTCACGCCGACATCCGGCGATGCATCCAGCCCGACACGCGGCGGGTGATCCCGTCGGGGCTCACGCCGGCTGCCGCGACGACCAGGCGGTTGCCCGACCCGGGCACGCTGACGGCTCGGCCACGGGCGAAGTCGCGCAGGGCGGCTGCGACCACCTCGTCGGCCGACATCGCGACCCTCGCCGCCCCCGAGGGGGCGTGCAGGTCGGACACCTCGGCGAACTCGGTGGTGGTCAGGCCCGGCGCGAGCAGCATCACGGTCACACCCTCGGCGCGCACCTCCTCGTGCACCGCCTGGCTGAAGCTGCTCACGAACGCCTTCGTGGCGCCGTAGGTGGCGGCGAACGGGTCGGGTTGCGCGCCTGCGACCGAGCCGACGTTGATGATCCCGCCGGTGCCGCGCGCCACCAGTCCGGGCAGGACCGCGCGTGCGCAGCGCAGCAGCGCGATCGTGTTGAGTTCGACCATGCCGACCTGGCGATTGGCCCCGAGGTCCGCGAACGCTCCGTAGGCGCCGTAGCCCGCGTTGTTGACCAGCAGGTCGATCGGGGCGTGGGCGGCCGCGAGCCGGGCTTCGACCCGGCCGAGGTCGGCATCGTCGGTCAGGTCCGCCGGAACGACCTCGGTCGCCACCTGCAGCGTCCCGGCCAGCGCCCGGAGACGGTCCTCGCGACGTGCGACCAGGACCAACTCGACCCCGCGGTCGGCGAGGTGGTGGGCGAACGCTTCACCGATCCCCGACGATGCGCCGGTGATCAGTGCGCGCTGGACGCGACCCTGCACCCGTCATCCCGTTCGCCTCGACCACGTTGGACGGTCCGAGGCTACTGGTTCGCTACGGTCGGTCCCGACCGCCCAGGCTGTCCCCGACCGCCCACCCAGCCCGTAGGACGCATCGTGCCCGCTCGCCCCGACCAGCCCTGCGTCCTGGCCGTCGACGGCAACTCGCTCGGGCACCGCGGCTTCCACAGCGCCCGCCAGGAAGCCGAACTGCAGGGCTGGACCACCCCGTTCGTGACCGGTGCCGTCGTCGGCATGCTGGCCTCCGCCTGGGTCGAGGGACCCTACGACGCGGTCGTCGTCGGGTTCGACCACACCACCAACCAGCGCAAGCTCGACTGGCCCGAGTACAAGGCAAATCGCCCGGCGACCCATCCCGACCTGCCCGGCCACCTGCAGGCACTGCGCGGCCACCTCGCCGACTGCGGCTTCACCGTCGTCGAGATCGAGGGCGCCGAAGCCGACGACCTGCTCGCGGCCACCGTGACGGCCTGTGTCGCACGCGACTGGTCGTGCGACGTCCTGAGTTCCGACCGCGACCTGACCACCCTCGTCGGCCCGACCACCCGGCTGCTGCGTCCCCGCGCCACCTTCGCCGACCTCAAGGTCTACGACGAGGACGCCGTCCGCGCCGAGTACGGCGTCGCCCCGTGGCAGTACACCGACCTCGCCGCGCTGCGAGGCGATCCCTCGGACGGGCTGCTCGGCGCCACCGGGATCGGCCCGAAGATGGCCGCCCGCCTCCTGCGCGACTACGGCAGCATCGCCGGGATGTACGCCGAACTGCACAACCTCGCCCCCAAGGTCGAGGCGGCCCTGCGTGGCAGCCGGGCACGGGTCGAGCGCAACCTCGAACTGATGCGGCCGATCCCCGACCTGCCCGTCGACGTCGAGGCCGCAGTCGCGGCCGGCGTCGACCACACCCGCGTCGAGGCGACCCTCGACGGCCTCGGCATCTACGCCCCGGCTCGCCGGTTCGTCCGGGCCGTCACCGCGCCCACACCGCCGCCCATGCCACCGATGCCCACCGAACCCGACGAACTGATCAGCGTCGGCGTCGGCGCCGGTGTCGGCCCCACCGCCGTGATCGTCTCCCCCGCATCGGGCGAACAGGCCAGCCTGTTCTGATCTCCGGCGGTTCCTGCTGCCGTTGGCCCGGATCCCGACCCGCTGGAGAAGCAGAACTGGTCACCGCCGGGAAGTGCGGCCGTGGCCAGCCGGGCCCGTAGCCGACCTCGGTTGTCGGGGTTTGCACGGTTGGCACGACGAGGCTGCGCGGGGGTGGCTGGGGGCTCCGTACGGTCGTGGCCTCCGACCTCCCGCATCGTGACCAAAGGACCGTCCGTGGGCATCCGACTCGGCGACGAGGCCCCCGACTTCACCGCTCCGACGACCGAGGGTGAACTCAACTTCCACGACTGGAAGGGTGACAGCTGGGCAGTGCTGTTCAGCCACCCCAAGGACTACACCCCGGTCTGCACGACCGAACTCGGCACCGTCGCGCACCTCAAGCCCGAGTTCGACAAGCGCGGCGTCAAGGTCATCGGTCTGTCCGTCAGCCCCCTCGAGGACCACGCGGGCTGGGACAAGGACATCGAGGCGACCCAGGGTGCGGCGCTGAACTTCCCCCTGATCGCCGACCCCGAACGCAAGGTCGCCGACCTGTACGACATGGTCCACCCCCACGCCGACGACACCGCCACGGTGCGTTCGGTGTTCGTCGTCGGCCCCGACAACAAGGTCAAGCTGACCCTGACCTACCCCGCCGCCACGGGCCGCAACTTCGACGAACTGATCCGGGTCATCGACTCCCTGCAGCTCACCTCCGAGCAGGGCCTGGCGACACCGGCGAACTGGACCAGGGGCGACCGGGTCATCGTGACCCCGGCCGTGTCGGACGAGGACGCACGACGACGCTTCACGAACTTCGAGGCGAAGCGCCCCTACCTGCGCTACGTCGACGACCCGACGATCTGATCCCACCCACCACCCCGATCGTCTCGCCTCCGGCTCGTTGCCCCGCCAGCTGATCCCACCGGCCGATACCGTCCGGGGGTGCGCAGTTTCCCGGTACCCGGCGACCTCGACCTGCTGGCCACCCTGCGGCCGCTGGTCCACTCGGCGCAGGACCCGACCATCCGACTGCGGCGTGACGGCGTGGTCCGCTGCTCGCTGACCCCGTGCGGCCCCGGCACGGTCGAGGTCGTGCGAACCGACGCAACCACCGGCACCGCACGTGCGTGGGGGCCCGGAGCCGACTGGCTGCTCGAGCAGGCGCCGGCACTGCTCGGCACGCACGACGACCGCGCCGGCTTCGAACCGGACCGCCACCCGGTGGTCGCCCGCGCCGCGCACCGGCGGCCCGGGTTGCGCATCGGCCGCAGCGGGGTCGCCTGGGATGCACTCGTGCCCACGATCCTGGCCCAGCGGGTCACCTCGGTCGAAGCCGCGAGGTCCTGGACACGGCTCGTCCGGTCCCACGGCGACCCGGCCCCGGGCCCGTACGAACTACGACTGCAGCCCGCGCCCGAGGTCCTCGCGGACCTGCCCTACTGGACCTTCCACCGGTTCGGCGTCGAACGTGCCCGAGCCGAGGCCATCGTGGCCGCCAGCCGCCATGCCGCCCGGATCCAGTCCGCGATCGGGCTGAGCGGCACCGAGGCGACCACCGCCATCTGCGCGGTGCGCGGCCTCGGCCCATGGACGGCAGCGCTCGTGCTGCGGATCGCGGCAGGCGACGCCGACCAGGTCGAGGTGGGCGACTTCCACGTCAAGAACCAGGTCGCGTGGGCCCTGGCCGGCGAGGCCCGCGGCACCGACGGCCGCATGCTCGAACTGCTCGCCCCGTTCACCGGTCACCGCGGCCGGGTCGTGCGGCTGCTGCTCGCGCTCGGGCTGCGGGCACCTGCCTTCGGGGCGCGCCAGCGGGTGGTCGCCATCGAACACCTGTGACGCGTGGGACGCTCAAGCCGGAGCGGACGGGGCCGACAGGGACCCCGGATCGCACACGAACCGGACCGGCATGGCCCCATCACCCCCGACCGACGGCGCCACGGTGCCGCAGGTCTCTGAAGCGCGCGAGACGGCGGCCACGACCACCGGGCTCATCGTCGCCTACGTGCGCCAGCAGGGCGGCGACGACGCCGTCGCGAGCCTGCTGGCGAGCGCTGGTGTGCCGTTTGCCGCCACCGAACTGGCCGACCGCGCCCGATGGTTCTCCTACGACACCCGGATCCGCCTGTTCGAGGCCGCCACGGGCGTCCTCGACGATCCCGACACCGCCCACAAGATCGGGGCTGCGGCGCTGCGCAACAACCTCGCACCGGCGATCGTGCTGCTGCTTCGCGCACTCGGTTCGCCCCGACAGGTCTACCGTCAACTGCCCTCGGCGGTCACCAAGTTCTCGACCACGTCGACCATGGAGTTGCTCCACCTCGGCCGTCGCGACGCGACGCTGCGCTTCGAACTGCACGAGGGCTACCGACACTCCCGACTCGACTGCGCGTATGCGCGCGGGCTGATCGCGACGGTGCCCGAGTTGTTCTCGCTTCCGCCGGCGCGCGTCGATCACCCGGCCTGCGAGTCGGACGGTCACGAGGCGTGCATCTACGAGGTCAGTTGGCAGTCCCGGCAACGGCTCAGGCGCCGGCGCCGCCCCGTCGACGACCCCGAGGTACGCGCCCTGCGTGCCCAACTCGAGGAGTTGCAGTCGGCGGCCTCCGACCTGGTGGGGACCGACGAACTCGACGTCGCCCTCGCCCGGATCACCGAACGGGCGGCATCCGCCGTCGTCGCCCCGGCCTATCTGCTCGCCGTCCGCCAGCCCGGCAGCGACGAGCCGCTCGTGCACAGTGCCGGCCTCGAGCCCGCGGACGCCGTGGAGACCGCCCGGCGCCTGCTCGACGGTGAGGATCTCGGCGATCACGCGGTGGTCGTCGACGTCGCGACGGCCCGCCGCACCTACGGGCGCCTGGCCGCGATCTACGGCCCTCGGCAGCACGGCCTGCAGGACGAGGCCTCGTTGCTGGCCGCCTACGCGGCGCATGCGGCAGCGGCCCTCGAGCTGTTGTTGAGCCTGGAGGCCTCCCGGCGGGGCGAGGCGCGGGCGCGCGACCTGCTCGCCCTCGCCCATCGGCTCTCGACCACCGAGACGGAACAGGACGTCGCCGACGTGGTCGTCGCGGCGGTCCCGACGATCGTCGGCGCACCACGCACCGCGATGTTGGCCTGGGACGCAGGGAGTGGCCTGCTCAGCACCCTCGCCGCGCAGGGGCTGACGGCGCCCGAGCGCAGCGCACTGTTCTCGACCAGTCTGCGGCCCGACGAGACAGCCGAACTCGCCCGCATGCTGACCCGACGCGAACCGACGGTGCTCAGGATCCACGACGCCAGCGCGGCGCTGAAGGCGCTGCTCCACGTGGTCAAGGCCGACCGTGTCGTGGCGATGCCGCTGATCGCCGGTGACGGCCTGTTGGGCGTGCTCACCGCCAACCACGGGCTGGCCCCGCCAGCCACCTGGCCCGACGAGGAGGCGATCGAGCGCCTCCGAGGGATCGCCGACCAGGCCGCGTCGGCCATGCAGAACGCGCGGCTGCTCGACAAGGTCCGCCATCAGGCCCACCACGACGGACTGACCGGTCTGCCGAACCGGTTGCTGTTCATGCAGACCCTGGACCGGCGGATCTCCGCGGGCGGCGACGACCAGATCGCCGTGCTCTTCTGCGACCTCGACGGTTTCAAACAGATCAACGACCACCACGGTCATGGTGCGGGCGACGAACTGCTCCGGCAGGTCGCGGCCCGGTTGCGCGCCGTGCTCCGCCCGGGCGACCTCGTGGCCCGCCTGAGTGGTGACGAGTTCGCCCTCGTGCTTCGAGGCCGCTCCATCGGGTCGGTTGCCGGCGAGATCGCGGACCGGATCACGGACCAGTTCTCCGCCCCGTTCCGCGTCGACGGGCGCGAGTTGCGTGTCAGCACGAGCGTCGGGGTCGCGGTCCAGGGTCAGGACGACGACGCCGATCGATTGCTGGGACGAGCCGACACGGCGATGTACGTCGCGAAACAGCGCGGCCGCAACCAGGTCGTGCTCGCCGACGGGGTGCCCCGCGCCGCCGGCGGCAGCCGGTCGTCGGCCGCCGAGGTGAGAACCGGCCTCGAGCAGGACGCATTCGAACTGCACTACCAGCCAATCGTCAAGGTCGGCGGCGCGCCGGACGGCGCCCACCACGTCGAGGTGCTGGGCTACGAGGCCCTGGCCCGTTGGCGTCACCCCCACCTCGGCCTGCTCACGCCCGCGGCGTTCCTGCCGCTCGCGGAGGAGAGCGGCGACATCGTCGCACTCGATCTGTGGGCGATCCGGGCCGCAACGGCGGCGGCGGCGACCTGGGGCGGAACGGGCGACCCGCTGCACGTCGCGGTCAACCTCGCGGCCCAGACCCTGATCGACCCGCGGCTGGTCCCGGCGGTCCGGGCAGCACTCAACGGCGTCGACCTCGATCCCGCGCGGCTGACCATCGAGGTGATCGAGAGTCGTGCGCTGGTCGACCTGCCCGGCGTGGTCGAGCAGTTGACCGAGCTGCGACGACTCGGCGTGCGGATCGCCCTGGACGACTTCGGCACCGGCTACTCGACGCTGAGCTGGCTGCAGCGCCTGCCCATCGACCAGATCAAGCTGGACCGCACCTTCCTGACCGCGTTGTCGGACGACGCCGACGCCGGCGCGCTGGTGGAGGGCGTGCTGGCACTGGCGCGGTCGCTCGGTATCGAGGTGGTCGCCGAGGGCGTCGAGACGGACCGGCAGCTCAGGGCCCTGGCGACGGCCGGCTGTGAACTGGTGCAGGGCTATCTGTTCGGCCGACCGGCCCGCCGTGACGTCGATGGCACGGTCGGACGCGGCTGACGCAGCACCGGACTGCCGCTGCGGTGTCGTATCAGCCGGAGCTGTGGCCCGGAAACACGCGAGCGGTCGGGTCGATGTAGACCGCCGCGTTGTTGACCGCGGTCGCTGCCTCACCGAACCCGACGGCGATCAGGCGCACCTTGCCCTCGTACTCGGTGATGTCGCCGGCGGCGAACACCCCCTCGATCGAGGTCTGCATCCGCGTGTCGACGAGGATGTGTCGGCCGTCGATCTCGATGTCCCACGACTTCAGCGGCCCGAGGTCGGAGGTGAACCCGAGCGCGGCGACGACCGCCTGGATCTCGAGGGCCTCACGTTCGTCGGTCTTGTTGTCGAACACCGTGACCTGCTCGACACGATCCGCACCCCGGATCTGGGCGACCTCGGTGAACGTCATCACCCGCACCGACGAGGCGTAGAGCTTGTTCACCGAGTCCTCGTGGGCACGGAAGCGGTCACGGCGGTGGATGAGGGTGATCGAGCGGGCGATGCCCTCGAGGTTGAGCGCCCAGTCGACGGCGCTGTCGCCGCCGCCGACGATCAGCACGTCCTTGTCCCGCATCGTCTCGAGCTCGCGCACGAAGTACACCAGGCCGCGTCCCTCGAACTCCTCGGCGTCGGGCAGCGGGCGTGGCGTAAAGGTGCCGATACCGCCGGTGACCAGCACCGCCCTGGTCGTGATCTCGTCGCCCTTGTGCGTGACGATCGTGAAATTGCCGTCGTCGTGCTTGGTCATCGTCTCGGCGCGGTGCCCGAGCACGTAGTTCGGGTCGTAGGCGGCGGCCTGCTCGACGCAGCGCTCGATGAGATCCTGTCCCTTGATCACGGGGAACCCCGCGACGTCGTAGATCGCCTTCTCCGGGTACAGGGCCGCGACCTGGCCGCCCGGTTCGGGCAGCGAGTCGACGACCGCGGTCGACAGGCCGCGGAACCCGGCGTAGTAGGCCGCGAACAGGCCGGCCGGGCCGGCGCCGATGATCGTCAGGTCCACCTGATGCTGCGTTGGCACGCTTGCTCCCGTTTCGTCGGATGACCCACCGCGGCGGGCACCGTAAACGGTCGCGCGGTCCGTCAGGACATCGGTGGGCGCGGGGAATGCGCACGGTCGGGCGTCGATCTGCGCAGCGCGCGGCATGGACGGCTCAGCAGACCACAACGGTCGGCGGGCGGCCGAGCGGACCGGAGGCAGGCTCGCTGGGCGTGGGCGTGCCGTTGTCGCCGTCGCCGTCACCTTCCCCCGCGTCAGCCGGCGGCGACGGCGCCGCCGCAATGGTGCATCCCTGCACGTCGGCGGCGAGTACCAGGGCCAGTTCGTCCATCAGCGCCCGCACGACCCAGCGGTCCGCGGCCTCGGCGTCGTTGCCGACGACCGCGAGGTGGTAGCGGGTGCCGTCGTCCCCGACCATCGCGCCGGTCAGGCCCGTCACGTCGTTGAGCGTCCCCGTCTTGCCGAAGAAGCGACCCGCCGCGGGCGTGCCGCGAAGCCGGGTACGTAGCGTCCCGCTCTCGCCGGCCACTGCCTGTAGCGAGGCCCAGGTCTGCGCGTGCGGACCGCTCCACATGACGCGGTCGAGCTCGACCAGCAGCCGCGCCGTGACCCGATCGTCCCGGGAGAGTCCCGAACCGTCGGCCAGACGGAGACCATCGGTGTCGATGCCGAGACCGGCCACGAGGTCGAGCACGGCGCGTTCGCCCCGCCCCCAGCTCGCGGCACCGGTCGCGTGCCGTGCGAGCACGTGGAGGAGCTGGTCGGTGAGGTGGTTGTCGCTGCGCTGGACCGCGAACCGCAGGATGTCGGCCAACGGCGGGCTCTGGACCTGCGCCAGGCCCGACACGCCGGCCGCGGCCGCGCCGGAGACGGCCTGGATCCCGCCCTCGA